>NZ_JAKLTE010000017.1:0-97910 GCF_022014395.1 Photobacterium sp. WH77
AAGAGTACCCAGAAATGCCTTTGGGTTCTTTGGTGTAGTCCGGGCCGGTTGTAGGCGCTCCCAGCGCCGACAACCTAAAAATTCGTCCTGAATTTTTCCCTGATTTGGGGCTAGGGTTGGGTTTGCAGAACGTTATTGCCCCAAAGTCATTTAGAATCTTTGACCTGCCCATATTTTCGCCTGCACTTTTTCCTTACTTTTGCTAATGAGATCACCTCTTTATGCTAAAGCTACATTTACAGAACAATATGCACAAATGGTAATATTCTCAAAGAATGATATAAAAGCGGCGTTGTGAGAGAACAGTGCTGAGCGCCACAAAAGTACTTAAGTCTCTGAGTAAACAAATTTATGTAAAAGTGGAGTTTAAATGTGGTCTGATAAAGAGTCCTCACTAGACTTTTTAAATTTTAGTGAGACAGCCGAATCGATTAAGGATCTAATCACCGAAAAGGAGCTGATGCCTATATCTGTTGGCGTTTTCGGTGACTGGGGCGCAGGAAAATCAACAATCTTAGAGCTGACCAAAAAGTCAATATCTGAAGAGGAGCAAGACTACATTCAAGTCCATTTCGATGCTTGGATGTATCAAGGCTATGACGATGCTAAAGCTGCGCTATTAGAGACAATTGCATCGACCTTGTTAAAGCAAGCGAAAGGCAACGCCAGCTTGAGCAAAAAGGCTAAAGAATTTGCAGGACGTGTTGACGTCATTAGATCTTTAGGACTGTTGATGGATGGTGGTGCCGCTTTAGTTGGCGTCCCGACCATGGGCGGTTTTCAGAAGTTGATGGGATTATTTAGTGGGGGTGAGGATGGCGAACTAGATTTTGGTGATGCCAAGGATGCTGTAGATGGCGCGAAGCAGATAGCTAAAGATAGCAAAGGAATTCTAAAGTCTAAAAAGGCCTTATCACCCCCCAAAGAAATTAAAGAGTTCCGCAAAGCCTACTCAGACTTGCTGAGTGAGTTTGATAAACCACTCATAGTTTATGTCGATAACTTGGATCGTTGCTCGCCATTTAATGCCATTTCGACGCTGGAAGCAATACGGCTATTTTTGTTTTTACCAAATACAGCATTCGTGATTGCGGCAGACGAAGATATGATCCGCTTAGCTGTGCCGGAATATCACAAGGGAGCTTCACAGCGCCATCAAACCGACTACTTGGATAAATTAATTCAAATCCCTGTACACGTTCCAAGACCTGGTAATCTAGAAATCAGAGCTTACCTGATGATGTTGACAGCTCAAGATCATGGCATTACGAGTGACCAGCTTGAGGGGCTTAGGGAAAGCCTAGAGCAGTCTCTTCAGCTATCTTGGAAGCAGCCACCCATATCAGTTGATGAGCTATTGGACGTTGACAAAGTTCAAGATGTTCAGAGTAAGGACGAACTCAGAAGTAAGTTCATTGTGGCCGAACAACTTGCTCCATTGCTCGCAGAGTCCTCCAATATAAATGGGAACCCTCGAATTGTTAAACGCCTCTTAAATCAGGTGAAAATGAGAAGAAAAACGGCGCTCCGTCGTGGTATGCAGCTGGATGAGAAAACCATTACCAAATTGGTGATATTTGAGCGTTGCTTAGGTACTCAAGCAACAAACAAACTGTATGAGTTGATTGATGCAGAGAGTGGTTCCCCAAAGATTCTGGCTCAATTGGAAGATCCAAAAATTGAATTCGATGATATGGATTTGCCAGAAGAGTGGAAGCTAGACTTAGCCTTTCTTGACAAGTGGTCGAAGCTACCACCGATGTTTGCAAATATGAACCTGACCCCAGCGGCATACTTAAGTAGAGAGAGTATCCCCATGGGCCTAGTGAATGCAGTCATGTCCGGCGCTGCTCAAAAGCTTGTGAAGGATTTAATGAAACAAACCGAAAGACTAAGCCATACAAACCAAAATGCAATAGCAGCGACTCCAAGAGAAGACTATTTAGCTGTGATGGATGGACTAATTGAAAACTTCAGGACTGTGAGTGATTGGTCAAAAGCTCCCTCTGGCATATATGGCGCAAGATTACTAGCAGTTGAAGAGCCTAAATGTAAAAAGGCGCTATTAACTTACGTGAAGGGGCTGCCAAAACAAAGGTGGTTGAATGTAATTATCAAGGAATTAGAAAAGTAGGTATAGATGGGTACTTCAGCATCATCAACTGGCCCTAATAATCAGAGCCCACTCATTCCGTCATGGGCTGAACAAAGCCCGCCTGTAACAATTGAGCCAGCTCAAGGTACTGGTGGCACGGACGGGGAAAATCAAGGTGACAAGGAAACCGACAATGAAAAAGTTCAGCAGGAAATCGGCAAACCATCAGGTACTGCCAATCCTGCAAACCGTTTTGCAGGAGCTAGAAGAGAATTCGGGAATTATGCCAAGGCCGGGGGTTCAAGCTCTGATCTAAGGAGAGCACTAAAGAGTTATTCTAAAAAAGGCTCTGGTGGTGGAAAAACCACAAGCCGAAGATTGGCTAGTGGGATAACAGCTGGTACTGGTTTACTTGGAGTAATGCGTGGAGACACTGTTACAGTCAACAACCAAAGCCTTTCCTTAAGTGACTTGAAAGGCCTATCCACTGACCAAGCTATTGATAGAATTGCTTCACATTTAGCTCCTGATAATGCTGACTCAGACTCTGTGAGAATTGCCTTAGATTACGCGCTGGAAGAGGCCCTACCAGATACCGAAGATTTCGATCCAAATAGTTTTACTGAAGAAGTGATCCAACAAGCCATCGGCTGCTATTTAACTGACTTGATTTTCCAAGATGTGGTTGAAGGCATGGGCAGGGCTTGGTTCCACGTAGAGCCTGCTAGCAAGCACCATAGTATGGAAGTTGAGCTAAGGGAGCTTATCAAGGTAATAGCTCAGGAGCAGCTAGACAAGGTCACTAATGGCAACCCTAGCAATATCACCAGAAATAACATTACCAAGATTCAAGCTGATGCCATCGCAATGACAGTTGAAGAATGGGAGAGTTTCGATGACTGAATTTTACTTCAATGATAATCCAACCCAACTACCTGAATATTCAGAGTCATGCCACCCAGTACAACTCTTCCACACTCACGAATATGATGAAAAAAAACACAGCTTAGCTTCAAGAGGGCTACTGCAAACAGTAAGAGACTTGGGAGTTGCTGTTGACCCTAGGGCAATCGATTTGATCACAATTGCTTCCGCTGTTACCGCAGCAGATACTTTTGAGTTAAGAGAGAAGGCGGAGAATGCTTGGTCAAGGCAAATGCACCTTCACATTCCAGTAAGTGATCCGAGTCTGTGGGATGTAGAAAGTGCTGAGTTGAGCTCCATTTTGAACTTTCTTACTGGCGATCAATGGATGTTCACTTTTGAACAGACATCAATGGAAATGCCTAAACCTAAGAAAAGTAAGCAGGCTAAATCTAAGGCCAAAACTCTTCTAGGAAAAAATGCTGTATGTCTATTTTCTGGCGGTCTTGATAGCGCCGTGGGTGCTATTGATCTTCTTAATGGAAAATCAGACTATAAACCTCTCCTAGTAAGTCACGCCTATCGCGGAGATGGTGCAAAACAGGAAGAAATTAAGACTTTGTTGTCTTCTCCATTTGCTGAGCTCTCCTATTCAATTTCTCCTCACATCATTAAAACTGATGAAGGCAGAACAGACATAAGTATGCGAGGGAGAAGCTTTAACTTCTTGGCGATGGCCGTATTGGGCATTTCCGTACTTAGAAGTGCAAACTGTGATGCCAGTATTAAAACCATTATCGTTCCTGAGAATGGCTATATCTCAATCAATCCACCACTAACTAGAAGGCGAATAGGAAGTCACAGTACGAGAACTACACACCCCAACTTCTTGCAGAGGTTGGAAGAATTGCTGACACGCATAGGTTTTGACGTCAAATTTGTAAACCCTTATCAGTTTAAAACAAAAGGAGAGATGTTGGCTGAATGCGTTGACCAAAACGCTATTAAAAAAGCCGTACCGCTAAGCGTTTCATGCAGCCACTGGCACAGAGAACACAAACAATGTGGGCACTGCGTACCTTGTCTAATTAGAAGAGCATCTGTTCATCATGCTGGCTTTGATGATGATGCTCCATATAAAACAAAGCGACTGATAACGCTAGTTAAAGAAAAGGATACAAGAGACGACCTGCAAGCTGTTCAAACCGCCATTATCCGGTTGAAGCAAACCAATAATTACAAATCTTGGTTACGGAAATCTGGTCCCATCCCACTAGATAAGTCTGTACGTGATGCTTTGGAGTCAATGATTAAGCGTGGTTTGATGGAAGTGGAAGTGTTTATAAAGGCAAACAAGACATCATGATGGATATGCATTGCCACGTTGACCTATACCCCCAACATCAGAAGGTATTGGATGACATTGAGCGCTCAAACTATTACGTATTATCTGTAACAACAGTGCCTTCCGCCTTCGAAGGCACTGTTAATCTTACAAAAGGACTTAAGCACTGCAAAACTGCTTTGGGATTGCACCCTCAACTAGCTCATTTGAGGAAAAATGAACTACCAGTTTTCGATCGACTTATAGAGAAAACTAAATATATAGGTGAGATCGGACTAGATGGCTCAAAAGGCTGGAGAGAGCATTTTGATGACCAATTAATGGTTTTTAATCACATTTTGAAAAAGTGTGAGTCGTTCGATGATAAAGTTCTGACAATTCATAGTCTAAACGCGGTTGATGAAACTCTACTTTGTCTGAAAGAGCATCCTAATGCTGGTACGCCGATACTTCACTGGTTCTTGGGAACAAAAAAACAGTTGTTAGAAGCGGTTGAGCTAGGTTGCTATTTCTCTGTAGGACCAGCCATGCTGGCCTCAGCGCGAGGAAAACGAATTGTGTCTTGGATACCAAGGCAAAAAATGCTGTTGGAGACTGACGGACCGTTTGCGAAAGTCTTAGGGAAAGTCTTGTTCCCCTCAGATGTTGATAGAGTAATTCAGCATCTTTCTGATGAATGGAGTATATCGTGTTCAGATGTAGTTGGACAACTTACTAAAAATTTACGTCAATTGGTTGCTACTAGTGAATGACTGTAACTTTTCATCAGTTTTTAGGTTATCTACATAATTTGACAAAACTGAGGTTATTCGATTTTCCAAAGATTCGTAACGCGCTTCTGTCCAAAAACGAGTTCACAGCCCATGAGACCCGCTCCCCCAGGGAAAAATTCAGGACGCATTTTTAGGTTGTTGGCGCCGGGAGCGCCTACAACCGGCCCGGACCACACCAAAGAACAAAAAAGGGGCTTTCTGGGTACTCTTTGCACCAACAAAGAGTACCTGGCGCGCGAACTCAGATGCCAAGTGAACCACCAGACTCAAGCGCGACATACTTTCAGATTCAGACAGAACAACGAACAACCGCACTCGCTGAATAGATTACCGCCTGCGCGGTAATGACAGGCCGGTTGGATTTTCTTAGCTAAAGTGATCGACAAACCCCAGGGAAAAATTCAGGACGAATTTTTAGGTTGTCGGCGCCGGGAGCGCCTACAACCGCTCCGGCCAACGCCAAAGAACAAAAAGGGGCTTTCTGGGTACTCTTTGCACCAACAAAGAGTACCTGGCGCGCGAGCTCAGATGCCAAATGAACCCCCAGACTCAAGCGCGACATACTTTCAGATTCTGACCCTGTCGCACCTCATCCCCCAAAGAGAATCACGACTCCACCGGAAACTTCTTCAAAAAATGATTCGCCTCATCAACCCAGCAGCGGCCTGCCTGCACAGTGCGTTTCGCCTGGTTGTCTGTGCTGCCTGCTTTCTTGATGAGCTGGTAGGCCGCTTCTGTGTAATCGCAGTGCTCTTTTAAGCGATCACGCAGATAGCCAATCAGGCGAATACCCAGCAAAGGGGTGGTGTTTGCCAGCGATAATACACACCAGCCATCTTCAAGGCCGACCGTGTTGCCGTGCTCGACATGGGTAATGAGTGAGTTCATTTCCTGTCCTGTGTCCTCGCCGTTTTCGTCGAGTTCGCGCAGAATGAGCACATCGCCTACGGTATATCGCCGATGATTGAGGCACACCTGATGCGTTTTGCGTCCGGCCAGTATGTCGGTGAAATCAGCAGACTGAATGCTCAGTTCATGGAGAGTAATATTGCTCACGCCTGCCCCTCCATCTTGTTGCGGGCTGCATTGACAGGATATTGCCATTTTCGCGTTACCTGAGTTGTCAGGCTCTGATGAGGGTGCTTGTGCTCGCAAGAAGGCATACTTTGGCCTTGCGGCACAAGCAGAGTACGGAAATGAAGGTCGGTCAGACGCCGAATCTCCACTTTTGCGATGCAGGGTACATCTAACGCTATTTGATTCCTTGCCATGAGTGGTATCCTTACGCGTTGGTTTTGCGCACTTTTTGCCAATTTTGCGCTGATTTGTTGAATACGCACAGTGTTGATCCTCATTCGAATGCAGTCAATAACTTCTGTCATTTTAAGTTAACTTTTGACGATCATTTTCGAGTTTGATCACACTGACTGGACAGTACATGAGTAAAAAAATCCTTATTTTTGACTATCTGAAAACTTCGAATTTGAGAGACTTAACCCATTGTGCTTCCTTTGGTGAGATGGCCACACTATTTGATGTGCCAAAAACCACCTTCAGTACCTGGAATACGCATAATCGTACCTCTCACGAGCTGGTTGTCCGCACGCATTTGCGTACCGGCATCCCTGTTCATCAGTTAATTCTGCCGTCTGATTATCCGCTGGAAACGCTGCATCACTCATTGACGGACAGCAAACACGCCAGCCATAGCGTTATTGCGGAAACGTCAAATGAGTACAGGACAGAACGACAAACGACTAGGATTGCCACGGCATCGGACGCTATCGTCACTTTGTCCAGCTACAGCCTGAGCAATGGAAAGTTACTCAGCACGGGCACACTGCCCTACGCTAAGCGCATTTTTCAATCCTGGAACCTCAATGCCGCCTCCACCATTGAAGTGGAAACCCATGAAGGACGGTTCCTCGTTGATAAAAGCCAGAATGATGCCGTAAGCGGTGATTACCTGATTGACATGGACGGCCGCCTGTCGATTAACCCTATCCAGCGGTTACCGAACAAGCTGGCGGTGACGTTTGGTCTCACCCGTCTTGAAGTAGACGACAATGAGATCAAGGTGATCGGCCGCGTGGCTGTGAGTTTGAAAAAGCAGTGAACGCAAAACACACTGCCAGCATTCTGTGTCGCAACCTTCGGCCGACACAGAATGTTTGTTACCCAGTCAAACCTCCATCAACCCTTTGCCTGACTTTGAGTGAGGCTGATGAAGTAAGATAAGACGCGTTAAAAGATAAGACCCCACAGCCACACGCTCGGCAATCATAAGTGCTACCTGCTTACTGACACCATTCTCTGATCGCATAGCCGATCTTTGCCTGCAAAATCACTTGAAATATGCCTCTTACTGGATTAGCGTAAGTCGCAATTGTTATGTTATAACAATAATTTTAGCACCGAGCGCAACCCTGTCACCAACACGGACGAGAGAATGACAACACTCAATGAAAAGTATGCACTGCTTTCATCTCTGATTGCCTGCGAAGCACAATTATCGGCCCTGACGGAGTACAGCCTGGAAAGCTGCGACTGTTACACACTGGTTCAGGAAAAACTGGACGGTGTGTGTGATCTCATCACTCACACTGACAATCAGCGAATATGGCAACATTTTGCGCACTGCCCTGAGGTGGATCGTCAGATCAAGAAAATCCGCGAAACATCGATCAAATCTTTGTGTGCTCTGGAAAAGCATCAGTCCAGATGTGCCGTCGATCACCCGTACCAGTTTACCCATTATTTGAATGCGCTGAATGACAGTGCCCGAAAAGAAACCCAATCGGTCAATATCCACCGCGACAGCAGAGTGCTCTTTATCGGTTCCGGCGCGTTTCCGTTGTCGGCGATTACCATTGCTACGCTGACAGATGCCACGGTGAAAGGCATTGATATCGACAAAGATGCTGTCGCTCAGTCGCGACGGCTGAATACCGCGCATTTGCGTATTTCTTTCGAAAGTACGGATCTCATTACCTGCTTAGAGCTGTTTCGCCCAACACACATAGTGATTGCCTCGCTGGTCGAGCATAAATGGGAGGTGTTGTCGGTGCTGCGTCCCTATCTCACCGCAACGCAGCAAGTGTTGGTTCGATACGGTAACGGGCTGAAATCGGCATTTAACTACCCGTTCAATCCCGACATCTCGTTAGGCTGGCGTGCTCAGCCTGTGGACTGCGGCTCTATGCTGTACGACGTCATGCTGATGGAAAAAAACAATGCAATCTGAAACTGAAAACGTCCTGCTGTTCGGCAGTGGTCCGGCTGCCATGCAACTTGCTGTATTACTCAAGCAAATGCCAAGCCTTTATCTGGGTATCGCTAACCGGCCGTCTGACAACTGGCAGCGCTGGCGAGAAAGCTACATCCGGCATGGCTGTATTCTGAGCAAAGCCGCCAAACCCTCGTTATCTGCACTGTCAGGTTATGTCCAGATTAACCGCAGTTACTCTTGCCCTGATGACATTGAGCCAGTCTGGCAGACTTTGGTACTGGCGGTTCCCTCTGATGCCTATCTCAGTGTGCTGCGTTCATTGCCTGAAAAGGTGCTGATAACACTCAGGCGTGTCATTTTGTTGTCCCCATCTTTGGGATCCCAGCAAATCATCCGGCATTGGAGTGAGTCACAAGGTTTGTCACTCGATATTGTTGGTTTTTCTACTTATTTTGCCGCGACCAAATGCCAGACAGACCAAAACGGGGGCAGGATCCCGACGCATGTCATCACTAAAGCCACAAAGAAAAAGGTGTATCTGTCATCCAGCCAGAGTAACCCTCCTACTCAGAGCGCCTGGCATCGCCGCATTGAAACCATGCTTGCCAGCATAGGTGTTGACTATGCCTGGTTAAACGACAGTATCAGTACCGAAGCCCGGAACATTACTTCTTATGTACACCCTGCACTGTTTATCAATGACTTTTCTCTGGAGACGATCACTCATCCGCCAGCTATCCCCGTTTACCTGTACAAACTGTTTCCGGAAGGGCCAATTACTGGTGCAGTGATTCGGCGGCTGGTCGACTTATGGCAGGATATTTCTGTGATTGTCAGCGCGCTTGGTGGCGAAAGTATCAATCTGTTGCAGTTTCTCAATGACGATAACTACCCGGTCAGAGAGGAAAGTATCCCCAGAGAAAAAATCGACCAGTTTACTGATCTCAGTACAATAGAGCAGGAATACCTGATGTACATCCGCTACACCGCCATTCTGATCGATCCCTTCTCCACACCTGATGAAACCGGCCGCTATTTCGATTTTTCCGAGGTGCCGTTTCCTCGTGCACGTGTTGAATCCGGTCAGTGGTTTCTGCCGCGTATCCCCGCTGAAGATATTCGCCTGCTGTACCGCCTGAGAGAAATCGCCCGGCTGATTCATGTTGAGGCCCCAACCGTCAGCGAGCTGATTAATCACTTCGAAACATGGCTGAAAAACAAGCCATACATTGCTATTGAACCCGCAGCCTTAACCCGAGAAGCCCGACAAGATCTGGCCTATCTGTTATGGCACAACCCTGAGACAAACTCTGCAAAGGAACCTGAATGCTATGAATAATGGCGTATTGTTAACCATTGGCTCTGCGTTCATTTTCAGCATTATGAACGCACTGGTGAAAGCCGCCAGCGACACTATCCCGACTGCTGAAATTGTGTTTTTCCGCAGTATTATCGGCACTGTACTGATACTGCTGCTGATGAAACACAGCCGCATCAGATTCTCCTCTAAAGGTATACCGCTACTGGTATTGCGCGGTGTTTTCGGGGCGCTGTATCTGCTGGCTTTTGTGTATACGCTGGCCAATATTCCGATGGCGGACGCTGTTATTCTGGCGTATCTGTCACCTTTCTTTGTGATTGTCTTTTCGCGACTGATACTGAAAGACAAGCTTCCGCCCCGCTCAGCCTTATTGTTACTTGCTGTTTTAACAGGCGCAGGGCTGATCATTAATCCGCTGGACTATGAATCTTATAATCTTTTTGCACTCGCCGGTGTGGCCAGTGCTGCCTTCGCTGCAGGCGCTTCAATTACCATCAAACAATTAAGCCAGCGCCACCATACTTACGAGATCGTTTTTTACTTCCTGTTCGTTGCCACGCTCATTTCAGCCATTCTCATGGCCGATAACTTTGTGATGCCTCAGGGTATTGCCTGGCTGTATTTAATTGCGATCGGAGTTGTGTCTCTGCTTGGTCAGATTTTCCTGACCCAAGCCTTTAGCCACGAGAATGCAGCAGTGGTTGCCGTTACCCGGTATATCGGCATTGTCTTTAACATTCTCTGGGGCCTGATGTTCTGGCAGGAAATTCCGGACAGTCTGACCATTGCCGGAGGCGTGATTATCGTGATCGCTTCTATTTTGCTCAGCAATCGCAAGCCAGTGACGGAAAAAGCGGATATTGATGAAGTTAAGGGATCGCAACAAGAAAAAGCCACCGTCAGATAAGCCGGTGCGCACAACGAACCTCTTTGGTGGGTGATATCATCCCGAGCCGGTATAACCGGCCCGGGATGGTTGTCGCTTAAGGGGCGTATTTGGCGAAGACTTCTTCTTCGGTCAGATTTTCGGTGTTATTGCTGAAGGCATAGTAAGCCGGTTTTTTGTCGATGAAGATTTGTTGATCCATCTCCAGCTGACTTTCCTGATCAAGCAAACCTGCCGGTACCATGTACTGTCCTGTTGGCTTGAGGAAATAAAACAAATGGCTGCCACAGTGTTTACAGAACCCTCTTTCCCCCCAGTCAGAGGAAGAAAAACGACTGATGTTTTCTTCACCGGTGAAACTCACTTCAGTGCCAGCAGCTACCGATAAATACGGCCCGCCGCTCCACTTTCTGCACATGCCGCAGTGACACGCCTCTGCATGCAAAGAGCCGCTGGTTGATTTCAGCCCGACTTTGCCGCACAAACAATGGCCGCTCAGGCTATGCGGCGATGAGGTTGGCGACGATGGCGTTTGTGACATAATGTTCTCCTTATCCATAAGCCTCAGATAGCATAGCCGAATTATCTGGAAAGATCCCAGTGCTGACTCACACCACACGCATCAACAAAGTCCTGATCATGGCTGACCAGAATGAAGCTGCCCTTATGCTCACTCAGTGCCTGCGCCATCATGGATTTTCCGTCTAAATCAAGATGATTGTCCGGCTCATCCAGCAGCAATACCCCTTCCTGTTGCTGATGACTCACCACCAGCATCGCCAGCCGCATTCGTTCACCGCCGCTCAGGGTCGACATTTGCTGCCCGGCTCTTTCACGGCGAAAACCCATGCACGCTGCCAGAGTACGTAACTCAGCAGCAGTATAGGCAGAGCACAGACGTGTCAGGTTATCAATCAGGCTGGCCTGCAAATCAAATAAAGAGAAATGCTGTTCGAGATAACAAAGCGGCCCGTGCCTGTGAATCTCACCCGACTTGACTGGCATATCGCCCAGCAGCGTTTTCAGCAAAGTCGACTTACCTGTGCCATTACTGCCGCGCAGGTGAATTTTATCGCCATACCAGACGGTTCGGCTGATTGCAGGCAACTGTCCCCGGTGCAGGCCCAATTCAGTGATCGTCAGTAAACGCGCACTTCGCTTGTTCGCACTGTTGGTACTGAAGCTCAGCGGCTTGGCGGTATCCACTTTCTCCTGCAGCAACTTCAACTGTTGCCGCGCATGTTCAAGTTGCTGATGTTGCTGATGCTTTCTGGATGATGCCGCGCTTTCTGCGGCATTTTTCTGATAATCGAGCAGCAAGGTGGACTGACTGCCAGTGTGCCTGTCCCGCTTACCGGCCGCGGCTCGGCGCTGCGCTTTTTCTTCACTACGCTGATGCTGACGATTGATAGCGCTGATTTGCTGTTTTGCTTTCGACAGTCGTGTTGCCAGTAACTGGGATTCATGATGTTTCTGTTGCCGGTATTGCACAAAATCTGTGCCATAACAGGCTAACCCTGTGTGGCTGAGTTCAACAATGCGATCCGCGTTTTTCAACAAGGATTGATCATGGCTGATCAGCAATATGCCGCCCTGAAAACAGGTAATTTGCTGTGACAGCCATTCTCTTCCATGCCGATCCAAATGGTTTGATGGCTCATCAAGAATGAGCAGTTCAGCATCACTGCGAAAACAGAGCCACAATCGCAACCTCGTCAGCTCACCGCCGCTCAGGCTGGTGCAAGATTGCCCGGGATCGGACGGTAATCCCAGCTCAGCCAGCTGGCGGGACAGGGCAGCAGGCAAATCCCATTGGTCGCCTACCGCCTCGAAATCGGCCGTATCGCAACTGCCAGCGGCTATACGTTGCAACGCTTGCAGACAGCCGTCCACACCCAGTGCTTGTGCGACAGAGCTCAGCGCCGACAAGTCGCTCTGCACGGTCAGCTGAGGTAAGTATGCGATGTTTGAGTGCCTGATCACCCGGCCTTCATCTGGCTGACGAGCTCCGCTTAACAGTGCGGCCAGCACAGATTTGCCACTGCCGTTACGGCCTACCAGTGCCGTGGTTTCACGGTCTAAAGTGAGTGATACATCAGAAAACAGCGGCTCCCCGTGGGGAAGAAAAACAGTCAGAGACTGAGCTTGCAATAATGTCATAAAGACCTCCGGCGCAAGCGCAGGGAGAGACATTACCGTCAGAAGACATTGCTTTTTTGCAGACAGATCTGAGTAGCACAGCCGATCACAATACGGTGATTCACAGTCAGTGACTGCTCAGACAAAGACGGTTAACGCCCACTAACCCTGCGGATCCAAAAGAAAAAGTTCAAAGGATGTCAGGGGTTAGTAATCCATGCAGGCGTTAACTCCAAATGAGGTGATGGCGGCTATTAAACCACCAGAGCGGGCGTACCGCAAGCTGAGAGACCAAGAAAACTGGCCTTATAAAGGCAATTTATCCTTTTGCTACTCTGCCTGCTTGATGTTTAAATATCTTATAAATCAGGATGATGTCGGCCTGATCTGGCCTAAGTTAGATTTGCAAAGGATCCGCGATGAATAAGAATTACGATTATCTGGTGATTGGCGGGGGCATAGTGGGCGTTGCCACGGCCAATGCTTTATTACGCCGGCATCCTGCCAGCAAGATTCTGCTGATTGAAAAAGAAAGCACGCTCGCGTGTCATCAGACCGGCCACAACAGCGGTGTGATCCATGCCGGTGTGTATTATGCGCCCGGCAGCCTGAAAGCACGGTTTTGCAAAGAAGGCGTGCAACGTACTGTGGATTTTTGCCGCCAGCATGCTATTCCGGTCGACAACTGCGGCAAATTGCTGGTTGCCACCAATGAAACGGAAGTGTGCCGGATGCAGGATCTGCTGGCACGTTGCCGTGAAAACGGTATTGAAGTCGAAGCGCTGGATCAGGCGCAACTGCAGGCAAGAGAGCCGAACATTTGCGGTCTGGGAGCGCTGTTTGTCCCGTCGACCAGCATAGTGGATTACCGTCTGGTTACTGAACACATGGCCAGTGATTTTACTGCCTCAGGCGGCGAAACGGCCCTTGATACCCAAGTGACGGACATTACAGAGCACAGCGATCACATCGAACTGACCTGCCGCCACAGCCACGCAGCGAGTGCCGGTTCTTTTGCTGTCAGAGGCCGTTTTCTGGTGTGCTGCGGCGGACTAATGGCCGACCGCCTGACCAGAATGATGGGGCTGGAGACAGATTTTCAGATCATCCCCTACCGCGGAGAATATTACCGCCTGGCAGCCAGACATCATCAGATCGTCCGTCATCTTATCTATCCGATCCCAGACCCTTCACTGCCCTTTTTAGGTGTTCACCTGACACGCATGATAGATGGCTCGGTGACGGTTGGCCCAAATGCGGTACAGGGATTTAAACGCGAGGGTTACGGGCGATTTAATTTCAGCCTGCGTGACAGTCTGGACATGCTGGCTTTCCCCGGTTTCTGGCATGTTACCGGTAAGCACCTGAAAACCGGATTGCGGGAATTCAAAGATGCCTGGTGGAAAGCCGGATATCTTGAGCGGGTACGTAAATACTGTCCGGCCCTGGCGCTGAGCGATCTGGAACCCTACCCGGCAGGTATTCGTGCTCAGGCCGTACTGAAAGACGGCACGTTAGTTCATGACTTTCTGTTTGCAGACAGCCCGCGCAGCCTGCACATTTGTAACGCGCCGTCACCGGCAGCAACCTCCGCGATGCCGATTGCCGACTACATTTGCGATAAAGTAACTGAAATTCAACGAAAAAGTGAAGCGGGCTGAGAATGTAATGAGTGCCACAAGCCCAGGGGAAAATTCAGGACGAATTTTCAGGTTGTCGGCGCCGGGAGCGCCTACAACCGCCCCGGACCACACCAAAGAACAAAAAGGGGTTTTCTGGGTACTCTTTGCCCCCCACAAAGAGTACCTGACGCGCATTAGACGATGCCAAATGAACCTCTAAACTCAAGCGCGACATACAAGCTAAACTTCAAATATTGCGCTCGCCACATGGATTCCCGCCTGCGCGGGAATGACGGTAATATATTGAATCATAAATAATTTAACTGGGTTTCTGGCTGTACTTTTAAAACAGAAATGAGAAGTTTGATGCTTGCCTCTCCCCCAGGGAAAAATTCAGGACGAATTTTTAGGTTGTCGGCGCCGGGAGCGCCTACAACCGCCCCGGACCACACCAAAGAACAAAAAGGGCTTTTCTGGGTACGCTCTGCCCCCACAAAGAGTACCTGGCGCGCATTAGACGATGCCAAATGAACCTCTAAACTCAAGCGCGACATACAAGCTAAACTTCAAAAATTGCGCTCGCCACATGGATTCCCGCCTGCGCGGGAATGACGGTAATATATTGAATCATAAATAATTTAACTGGGTTTCTGGCTGTACTTTTAAAGCAGAAATGAGAAGTTTGATGCTTGCCTCTCCCCCAGGGAAAAATTCAGGACGAATTTTCAGGTTGTCGGCGCCGGGAGCGCCTACAACCGCCCCGGACCACACCAAAGAACAAAAAGGGGCTTTCTGGGTACTCTTTGCACCAACAAAGAGTACCTGGCGCGCATTAGACGATGCCAAATGAACCACCAGACTCAAGCGCGACATACAAGCTAAACTTCAAATATTGCGCTCGCCACATGGATTCCCGCCTGCGCGGGAATGACAGTATGATTCTGATTTAAAGGATTTCCCAGCAGCGCGGGCGCACTGCTGTTTAAGGCATGCTTTGAGGAAAATAACCGGTTTTCCGGTACGATTACAGGCTCGCCATCGCACCTTTGCCAACGCCTTCATAAGCGACGACGTCCAGCGTCTGATGCGCACCAATGGCAGGTTTCACGGCAGCAGCGATATAGTGTGCCAGCAGCTCTATGGTGGTATCTGTGCCAATCATTTCCGTCTCACTTTTGGCGATCGCAAGCTCAAACAGCCCCTGCGGCGCGGTATAACGGAAAGCGTAATGGGTGTCATCACCAGCACCAGCGGCGTGCTCACTCAGATTCAGCTCAGAAATGCTCACCTGATCTTCTTCTGTGCCCAGATAGATATCCGTCCAGCGCTTTGCCCAGTCGGCTTCCAGCTTAGGATCACGCTGGCCATCGACATACAGCTCAATCGGTGAACGATGGCCATGTGCTATGCGCTGACAGTTGCCGTCATGCTTTTTCAGGCCGTGGCTGTAATGATAAAACGCGCCATCAATCTTCTCTGGGCGTAATACCAGCTCAAGACCCTGGACATTGTCCGGCAGCTTACCAGACAGCACCTGATGCAGATGCCGGGTGACTGTCTCTATGGTGATGACGTCAGCATCCACCAGGCAATAAGCCTCTTCCGGACAATGCAAATGGATACTTTTATCGCCACGAAGCAAATCCAGGGTCGCATAGCCCGGCTGAGTCGCGGCCATCCTGACTGAAGCATGTGCTGTCGGCACCAGCAGGCGGTGATCGACATACTGATCCACCAGCTGTTTAATCTGCTTTTTAACGCGGCTGAAATCCAGCACCATGCTCATTTCATTCAGCTCGCCAGACATCACCACATCCAGAATCCAGCTTTCTCCCACCATACCTCTGGCCGGGCACAGATAAGAGGCATCAATAACGGTGAGATCTCTGACAAATAGCTTCACGCTGACGTCCTTACAGAAATGATTGTCGTTTTCGGAGCTGGGCATTATACGCGCACAGCCAAAGGTGTAAACCCAAAGCCGCCGGCATCATCATGCAGATGGCCAGCTGTGTACAAACAACTTTCAGTAGCGGTAGTTCGCCGCCAGAAACAACGAGCTGACACCGCTCTGCTGAGATTCAAAGTTCACTGTATTGCCCTGATCGTCCTGCCCTTGCCAGTTTTTCAGCTTGCTTGGCAGCACTGTGTGTCTGAAACCGGCTTCGACTGTCATGTCAGTTGAGACGCGCCATGCCAGGCCGGTTTGCATACCAATCACAAAACCACTGGTTTTATAGTCGCCATGATAACTGGAATCGGAGCTGACACTGGCATAACCGAAGTGCAGGCCGACATACGGTGAAAAGTCTTTGTTATACAAGAAAAAATAATCTGTGCCGAGCAAGTTCAGATTGGCAATGTTGTCATATTTCAGCCCTGATGACGGAAACTGACTTTCCGCTACATGTCGTTCAAAACTGTAGTAAAGCCGGCTGCGACCTTCGGGTGTGTAGTAGCCAATATCCACGCCCCAGAAGCCATTGGCATCAGCGTCATCAGAGGATGACGACACGCCGGCTATCGTTGCTGTATCTGTTAACCCCATCAGGCTGACACCGCCTCGTAAGCCGAAGAAATAACGGCTGGCTTCTTTGTCTGCTTCCTGGTCGGCCTCTTGGCCCGATGGCAGATCCGCTACGGCCTTGGCGGCAGTCGGTTGCGGAGTTGCCGCTATGGAGCCGGCACTGGTAAGACACCCAAATAACAAAACAGAAGAAAAAGGTAAAAAGGAAAAGGTTCGAAACTGCAAAGCTGCCTCCCTGTTTAAACAGCCATAATGGGGACTTCCCCCGAGCATGAATACTGCTGCATCATAGCAACTCCCTGCTTTGCAGACGAGCGAAATCCCAGCAAAAACAGCAACAAACACTAAGCGTTTATTTTCACTCTTCCCTTAACCAGGCTAATGCGTCAAACGGTGTATCGAAACATTTCACTTCACCCGAGATAAACCAAGTGCCAATTTTGGCCACTATGTCCATCCAGCGCTGGTTGCCATAAATGGCGATCCGGTGAAACTTTTTACCGTGTTTCAGGCCAAGTTTGAGATCATCCCATGCCGCCTGCAATTCCCAGCCTTCAAACTCTGAACCATCAAAATAGACATTAACCTTAGGATTCGCGACACCTTCAAGGGCATCGTCGATCAGTGGGGTGATCCTTTCATAATCCTGATGAGTGAGCTTACCGACAGCTTTCAGTTCCATAAAAAAGTTATCGCCATCTCTGTCCACCTCAAACAATAATCCGTGAGTCGTATTCATAGGGCCTCCGTTTGTCGTTAATGAATAAACAACTGGCTTAGGGTTAAGGATATTCTGGATAAGTGTAGCTGTAACAAGGGAAAACAGGAGATTATGACCAACAGTGAAAATGCAAACACCGGGCTGATTACCCGGTGCTTGATATTGATGAGGATTAAGCAGTTTTTGCGGCCTGCCGCACTTCGGCCCTCAGATCTTTCTTGAGGATTTTCCCGGTCGCATTCATTGGCAGTGCCTGACGAACCTCGACCATGCGCGGGTATTTATAAGCGGCAAGCTGTTCTTTACCCCAGGCTTTCAACGCTTCTTCGGTGACCTGCGCGCCTTCTTTCAGTACCACAAAGGCTTTCACTTCTTCGCCATACTGATCACAGGGCACACCGACGACGGCTACCATAGCCACGTCAGAGTGCGTCATGAACACTTCTTCAATTTCACGCGGATACACGTTAAAGCCACCCCGGATAATCAGATCCTTGACCCGGTCGACAATGAACAAATTGCCCTTTTCATCAAAACGCCCGACATCGCCCGTGTAGAACCAGCCATTGCGCAGGGCTTTCTCATTCTCTTCCGCCCGGTTGAGATAGCCTTTCATGATGTTATGACCACGTATGATGATTTCGCCCGGTTCACCCTGCGGCAGTGGCTGGCCATTGTCATCAACCACACGCACCTCAACGCCCTGAATCGGTTGTCCGACTGAACCCGGAATCCGGGGCATGTCCAGATGGTTGAAACTGGCGATAGGGCTGGTTTCCGACAGACCGTAACCTTCAAGAATCGGGACGTTGAATTTCTCTTCAAAGTTACGCAGCACTTCTACCGGCAACGACGCACCGCCACTAACACCGATACGCAGCGAAGACACATCGTTGTCTGCTTTGCACAGGTTCATTCCGATATACATAGTCGGTACGCCGGCAAATAGGGTGACTTTGTGTTTTTCAATCAGCCCTTTCACCAGCGCTGGGTCAAAACGGGGCACCATCACCATGGTACAACCCAGGCTGACGGGGGCATTCATATTGACTGTCTGGCCGAAAGTATGGAATAGCGGCAGAGTCAGCAAGTGTACGTCGTCGCCGCGCATTTCCATCAGATTCTGCGCCACCAGAGCGTTAGTGTACTGATTGCTGTGCGTCAGCTCCGCCCCTTTGGGTTTACCCGTGGTACCTGAGGTATAAAGAATCACCGCCGTATCATCCGCTTCACGGGGCGTATAATCACACACAGGTGACTGATCTTTCATGAAGGATGTCAGAGTCGGCAGCCCCTGGTAATCCATCGCAGACTGATCGGCCGTCATCACTACCATGTGCTCGCAGCTATCGACCTGATTAAAGGCTGCCACACCGGCCTGCGCCATTGGCAGTCCTTCCACGCCTTCAAAACAGAAGTAGAACTTCGCCGCTGAATCTTCCAGATGGAATGTAATTTCGCGCTCACGTAACAGTACGTTGAGCGGCACAGTGACTGCGCCTGCTTTTTGAATGCCGTAATACACCAGCGGGAAGAACGGCAGATTGGGACAGCTCAGTGCAACCCGATCACCAGGCTGTATGCCCTTGGCCTTCAAGCCATTGGCGATCTGGCTGGCAATGGCATTGAACTGAGCATAAGTGATCTGAGTGTCACCAAAAATAATAGCGACTTTGTCAGGCTTGGACACAGCATTACGCTGTAAGGCAGCGGCAAGGTTCAACATGGTGTTTTCCTTGTGTTGAGTTCTACACAACGTTTTATAAAGACAAGCTCCCTGCCTGTCTTCTCATTTGAACCATAGAATTAAACGTACGTTTGACCTGAGTCAACAACGCGGCGTCTCTGTGTTAAAAATATGTGAAGCACCCGACTATGACTCATTATTGCCAGGTCTTGCTGTTGCTTTTTCACCCGCGCCTGAATGCCGTTTCTGTTCCTGCCGGGTCGGAGGAAACCCGATGGACTGCCCTTCAGCGGTCAGAATCGCAATGCGCTCAGGCTGGCCGTCATCCTTCAGCCACAACTCGCCAATACAGCTGCTGTTGACTAAGCGACCGTGTCCCGGGGTGTCCGGATCCCGCTTGTAAATCTTCATGCGTTTACGTTTGGTAAACCAGTTGAGCGGGGAATGCGGACTGTACAACAGCCTGTCCATTCGCTCACAAACCCGTAACAACTTTTCCGGGAAGGTATTTTTAATCCCGCTGGCGGTGATCTGATAAATGTTCGGACTGTTGCGGCGAAAACGCAGCTGAACATCGTAGGCAAACGAGTAATGTACATCGCCGGAAATGATCACGAAATGGGTCGGTGTTTTGGTATGGGTAAATATGCTCAGCAAAGTATTGGCGGCCCCTGGATGGGCCATCCAGTTCTCTGCATCCACCACCAGAGGTTTACCGAGTAATGTCATGATGCGCTGCAAGGTTTCTATGAACTTCACGCCGAAGATGGGCGCGGGTGACACTATGATCACCGCTGGTTCATGAATCAGCGCCTGTTGCATCTCTGTCAGGGCTTCCCAGTCCATCAGACCGGACGGTTTATTCATTTTCGATTCTGAATGCCAGCGCCGAGTTCGGGTATCCAGCACCAGCATCTTGGGTTTTGTCTCTACCTGATAGTGCCAGTGCTCGAAATCATACAGGTGATCTATCATGGCATCATGAGAGGCAGTATCCGGCGCTGAGAAATAGGTGCGGGCCATCGCCATAAAAGTGTCGTCAAACTGTTCAGGATCATTGCCCCAGCCCTGGCAGAGCCAGTATCCGAACAGGCTGTTGCCGATAATGCGCTTTGAAAAGGCATGCTGGTATGCCGCCTGTTCCCAGCCGACAGTCAGGTTCCAGTCGTCAGTAACATCGTGATCGTCAAAAATCATATAAGTGGGAATATGTGCGACCAGGCGCTGCACCTTAACCAGCCCGCTGATGAATTCCTCAATTTCCGTTTTTTCCTGTTGCCACAACTGCTGCCATTTGTCCGCCAGCACTTGTTCACCACACTGAAACCCCTGTTTCTCAAGGCGGTCAGTCTCCACCAGCTGCCAGACATTCGGCGACCAGACCAGCAGGTACATCGCCAGAAATTCACTCAGGCCAATCAGGTGGTTTTCACACTCATTGGCCGTGAAAACCGGGCGTTGTTTGGCCGGCAGCCAGCGCAGCATACGGGTGTCTGACAGCCAGTTGCCAGTCGGCTCGTACACAGGCAGAACCTGATCCCGGCCATAGAGCTGGTGATGACTGGCGCGTAACGCCGATAACGAAGCATAAGGGGCATCGGTGAAGGTTTCATCGGGTAATCCGAGCAGGTCGATCACCTGACTGATCGCATCTAACGTCGGCCCGGCAACATGATCGGCATAGATCTGATCGCCACTCATCATCAGTAATGCCGGACGTTCACCCAGCGGCAGTGTTGCCACTTTCTCATCTGCCGCTACCAGGCTGTCTTTACCGGGAAAATGCGGATTACGACAAGAGCCATGCTGAATATAGTCAGCACGGGATTTAATAGTCAGCGTCAGCCGCTCCTCGCCCGGATAAAGCAGCTCAGGCAACAGAGCAGTCAACGCTCCCTTTTGGGTGTCTATGTCGTAGGCCAGCTCGGTATCCAGCGGAAAATCGCCCGAGAATTGTGCCATTACCACCCAGGCCGACTGCCCTATCCGGATCTGCTGTTCGCGGGTAAAGTCTGCCTGAAAGAAAGGCGATGCTTCTTTGCCCTGAAAAAGCTGAAACTGGCCTTCAAGCGGGGCGGATGTCACCATCCACAGCGTAATGACCCTGGCATTACAGCGGCGCAAAACCGGCCCTGTCAGAAATAAAGGCAGCTCATGTGAGCGAGTAGCGTTGTGCGTGTTATTGTCGGGGCTGTTAGCTGTCATTTATCCGTGTCACCTGTTACCTGCAATGTCACTCTGTCTATCCGAAATCACCTGATACAGCTCAGGCGGAACGGATATATTGATGAATTCATTCTACTTCGTACACCTTCGGCTGTTGCCAATAGAATGTCAAAGGTCAATTCTCATCCGGCACTATACCCTGACGGTCAGCACTGTGACGCTGCGCCCTATTTGGGCAGTAAAGACGATCTGCTCAACTACCGGGCAAAGTGCTTCAGTGTTACTATCTGTGACCATTATGGAATGACAAAGACACTGAACCGTCGTAATGAACTCACCAGCCAGCCCAAGTCATACACCCAAGCCGCATCATTTCACGCGTATTCAACGGGTACTGGATTACATCCACACCCATTTGGATCAGCCGTTGAGTGTGGTGGAACTGGCGGAGCAAAGTTGCTGGTCGCGCTGGCAGCTTCAGCGGGTGTTTAACAGCGAAACCGGGCTGACACTGGCGCAGTATGTGCGCGAGCTGAAACTCAGCCGGGCTGCGGAACAACTGTTATCGGGCAATGACAGAATTCTCGACATCGCGCTCTCCTGTGGCTTTAACTCCGAAATCAGTTTTATCCGCGCTTTCCGGCAAATGTTCGGCTGCGCGCCCGGCAGCTATAAAAAACGCGGGCTGCTGACAGGCCTCAGAACCCCTTTGCAATCGACCAGGCCGGTAACTTTAGCCCCTGAGATCTCACAGCGTCTGTTACAAATCCGTCTTGAGCGCCGCCCAGCCTTTCAGCTCTTCGGCGTGAGCGGCAAAATTCATGGCCTGTTCGCCGATAACCCCGATTACCCGAAGACAGTGCCCACCATCTGGCACCAGTTTCATCAGCAAGTTACCGGGACAGGCACCATCAGCCAGATAGGTGTGATTGATACCCAGAGCCAGTCGGGTGACGCATTGATTTACTGGGCTGGCATACTATCGGAACAGGCGTCTGATGCGGGGCTACATACCGCGGCTGAGACTCAATGCCTGAATGTCCCCGAGCAGCTTTACGCCGTGATTCCCTACTCCGGGCCTATCCATCAGCTGGATAAAGTGCTCCATTGGTTCATCGCCGCCTGGTTGCCTGAGTCCAGTTTCAAAGGCATAGATGGCTATGAGCTGGAGATTTATCCGCCGCAATTTGATGTCGCCAACCCAGCTCACCGCATGGAGTACTGGATGCCGGTTGAGCCTGCCTGAAAAATCACGACCACAAATCTCAAGATGCACCAAATTGTTAATTTTCCTGCCGCAAGTTCTTTAGAATGCAATTGATAACAATTAGCATTCACATATTGCAGCAGAGGTTTATTTTGATGTATCGCACTTTCGCTCCTTCCTGGCTGGCTATTTCCATTGCCTCATCCTTCAGCGTATCAGCTGTCGCCCAGACAGACACCCAGACAACCCGCGTTGATGACACCATCACGGTGTTAGGTGAGACCTATCGCAACACCGCCACCAAAACCGCACTGACCGCCGAAGAAACCCCGCAGGCTATCTCGGTTATCGACCGCGAGACGCTCGATCTGCGCGGTGCCAGCTCGGTGAGCGAAGCCTTACGCTATGTGTCTGGGGTCAATACCGAACTGCGCGGCGGGGCGGTCACCCGACTGGATCTGTTCAATATCCGGGGCTTCATCAACTATCAGAATTTCTACGACGGTCTGCAGTTGCCCTACCTCAGTGGCTGGAACCTGCAAGGCCAGGTGGATGCCTTTGCCGTGGAGCAAGTGGAAGTATTTAAAGGCCCGACCTCTGTGCTGTACGGCAATATCCCGCCGGGTGGCATGGTTAACCTGATCGCAAAAACACCACAGAAAACCCGGCAAACGGATATCGAAATCAACACAGGTACCAACAATCTGATGCAAGCCAATATTGATACCACGGGCCAGTTGGAGAACAGCGATGTCAGCTATCGCCTCATCGCTCTGGCGCGGCAAAGGGACAGTCAGGCAAATACTGCCGAAGATGAGCGCTATATGATAGCCCCTTCCATTGACTGGCAGGCTTCTGATGACACCCTGATCAACCTCAACCTGTATTATCAGAACGACCCGAGCGCAGGCATTTACACCACAGTGCCGGCAAAGGGTTCTGTGCTGCCTAACCCGGAAGGCAAGTTATCTCCTGACACTTTCACGGGCGATAAAAACTGGAATGATTTCGAACGTGAAGTACTGATGCTCGGCTACAAAGTGCTGCATGATTTTAATGACGACTGGACGTTACTGCATAACCTGAGATACAGCGACGCCAGCCTGCATCAGACAAACACCTACAATGGTGCCTTAGCCGCAGATAACCGGACACTCAGCCGTAATGCCTATCAGACCGATGAGGAGTTAGGATTCCTGACCATGGACAACCAGCTCACAGGTAAACTCCATTGGGGGGCTGCCGAGCATAATGTCCTGATGGGCCTGGACTACCAGTACATGGACTCTTCTGTGGTGTATCAGGACACCCTGGATTTCAGCGTACCGAGCATTGATATGTTCAACCCGGACAACGATCAGATTGACCCCAACAATCCTGGCTTTAACTACAGAGCCAAGCACAATATCAATACCTCTCAGCTGGGTGTGTATCTGCAGGATCAGATCCGCTGGAATAAGCTTATTTTACTGGCAGGCGGGCGGTATGATCATTACGAACTTGACCAGAAAACCGACGGTGTAATATCCGGCGATATTGAGCAAGACAGCTTCTCCGGCCGAATCGGCGCGCTCTATAATCTGGCCTACGGTTTTGCCCCCTATATCAGCTATTCGGAAAGCTTTGAGCCAGTAGCCGGACAGGACAGATTCGGCAAAGTGTTCGACCCATCTGAAGGCCAGCAATGGGAAGCCGGGGTAAAATACCAGTCTGCCGATAGAACCCAGTCCGCCAGTCTGGCGGCCTACCAGCTGACCAAACAAAATGTAGTGACCCGAGACCCCAATGGCAGTGCCTATGACAAGATCCAAACGGGCGAAGTCCGCACCCGTGGGCTGGAGTTTGAAAGCTTCTGGCTGCTGACTGACAATCTGGATATTACGCTGAACTACACCTATACCGATGCGGAAGTAACACAGGACAATACCGGCATCGAAGGAAAAACCCCGGTGTGGATCCCCGAGCAAATGGCATCACTGTGGGCTAACTATTACATCTACAACGGCCTGTTAAGCGGTACTGTACTGGGTGCTGGTGTGCGTTATGTCGGCGAGTCTGAAATCGATGCGCAAAACACCGCCAAAGTCCCTGACTACACCTTGTTTGATCTGTCTGCCCGCTATGATTTTGGCGAGTTAAGCGCCAGCCTGAACAACGTGAGCGCCACCGTCAGTGCCTCAAACCTGTTCGACAAGGAATACTACACCTGTTTCGATCAGAACAACTGCTGGTTGGGCACCGAGCGCTCGGTTGAAGCCAAAGTCGCATTCAGTTTCTGATAGTCACTCTTTGCTGCTGGCCTGAATTCTGACTCCAGAGACCAGAAAAAGCAAAGCCGCACGGTTCCAAGAACGTGCGGCTTTTTCTTCACTCTATTTATCCGGTCATCTGTCCGGCTTCAGCTTACACCTGCTGCGTCTGCCCTTTTGCAACGGCTTTGCGCTTATCACGCCAGGTGCTGAACAGTGGCATCAACAACGCCAGCACTGCCAGCACCATAATGGTTAATGTCATTGGACGTTCTACCAGGAAAGCGAAAGAACCATCAGACAGCGTCAGCGAGCGGCTGAGGTTTTTCTCCAGTATGTCGCCCAGGATGAAGCCCAGCAGCATAGGTGCCATGGGGAAGTTGAGCAATTTCAGGAAGGTCGCAATCACTGTGATCAATACCATCATCTGGATATCAAAGGCATTGAAGCTCACCAGATATACCCCTGTGATGGAGAAGAACAGAATCAACGGAATCAGGATCGGACGCGGGATCACCAGCAGCCTGGAGATGTACGGGATCAGCGGCAGGTTCAGAATCAGCAGCACCAGGTTACCGAAGTACATTGAGATGATCACCGACCAGAAGACATCCGGATTATCAATGAACAGGCGCGGACCTGGCTGAATACCATACGCAATCAGTGCACCCAGCATAATAGCGGTTGTGCCCGAACCGGGAATACCCAGTGTCAGCAAAGGGACGAAAGAACCGGTAGATGCTGCGTTGTTCGCAGATTCAGGCGCAGCCAGGCCCCGTAACGCGCCTTTGCCGAATTTTTCTTTCTCTTCTTTCGGCGCCAGGTTACGCTCCATGCCGTAGCTCAGGAAAGAGGCAATGGTGGCCCCGGCGCCTGGCAATACACCAACCAGGAAACCAAAGACGGAAGAACGCGCTACCGTTGGTGCCACATGCTTCACTTCTTCCTTGCTGAGTTTCATGCTGCCCAGATTGTTCATGTCCATCTGCGCATCTTCATGCCGGTGCTCACCCCGCAGAACCGTCATCACCACTTCGGTCAGCGCGAAAGTCGCCATAGCCAGCAGCAGGAAGCTGATACCGTCAATCAAATCGACATTATCGAAGGTAAATCGCGGCACGCCTGTCATGACATCGTTGCCGACGGTCGAGATCATCAGGCCGAAGACTGTCATCATCAGGGCTTTGAGCACCTGGCCTTTGCCGGAGAAAGCGGCCACCGCTGTCAGACCCAGAATCATCAGCGCAAAATAGTCGCTGGACTGGAAACTCAGTGAGACTTTGGCCAGAGCAGGCGCTGCAAAGAGCAAAATGATGGCACCAATTGTTCCGCCAGTGAAAGAGGAATACGCGGCCAATGCCAGGGCTTTACCCGCCTGATTTTTCTGCGCCAGCGGGAAACCGTCAAAGGCTGTAACCACTGTACTTGAACAGCCCGGCGCATTAATCAGTATTGATGAGGTTGAACCACCAAAGACAGCACCGTAGTACACACCGGCCATCAGGATAATGCCTGAAGAAGGATCAAGACCATAAGTAATAGGGATCATCAGTGCGATGGCAGAAATCGGGCCAAGACCCGGTAACATACCAATGAATGTCCCGGCAAAGCAGCCAACCACCACCATCATCAGATTGAAGGGCATAATTGCCGTCGACAATCCAGTCATCATTCCATCGAACATAATTAACCCCCGAGAATACTCGTTATCAGTCGGCCAGGGGCCAGATAGATGTCAAGCAACTGCGTCAGCAAGAACCAGAAGCACACGGCAAATGGCACAGACGCCACCAGCAGAACCTTAGGACGACGCTCACCCAGCAACCAGTAGCCTCCCATCAGAAAGATCACTGTCGACAACATGAAACCAATCCATTCAAGGGAAGCGGCAAAAATCAGCATCAGCAACAGCAGTTTGGTGATCAGAACAAAATCCAGTCCCCGTAAATCCAGTTTGTCATCCTGACTGCGGCTAGCCGTTACCAGTTGGCATAACGCCAGCACAATGCCAAGCCCTGCCAGAGTCAGTGGCAAAGATTTCGCATTGAAAGGCTGATATTCATCGCCGGGGAACATCTCAATTCCGCTGCCGTAGTAACCGTAAACGATGGAAAAGCACAGAAACACCAGTCCACCGATATGATCTTTCGTTATAGTCATGGTCATCCTCACCACTATCGGTTTGACCCGGCCCCAAACTCAGGCCGGTTTGTTACTACGCGCACCACCCAGTCAGGCGGTGCGCAACATGTCATGCAGACAGGATTACTTCAGGAAGCCCAGTTCACGCATCAGATCGCCGATTTCTTTTTCCTGCTGTGACAGGAAGGCAACGAACTCTTTACGAGGCTTGTAGATTTCAGTCCAGCCGTAACGGTCACGCACGGTTTTCCACTGCTCTGTGTTGTACATCTCGCCCAGTACCTCAGCAAACTCATCCGCTTTTTCATCGCTGAGACCCGGTGCGGCAAAGAATCCACGCCAGTTCACGAAGGTTGCGTTATAGCCAAGCTCCTGCAGAGTCGGTACTTCCGGCGCTGAAGGAGAACGTTGATCACCTGTCATCGCCAGGATGCGGATTTCACCGGCATCTGCCAGCGTCAGGGCTTCACTCAGGCCCGTTGAAAGCAGTGTGGTTTCGCCAGACAGCAAACCGGCCATGGCTTTACCACCAGCATCATACGCGAGGTACTTCAGACGGCGCGGCTCACCACCACCGGCTTTGAACGCCAGTGCGGCAACGAGGTGATCCATGCTGCCGCGTGCAGAGCCGCCCGCCACTGTGATACTGCTGGGATCTTTTTTGTAATCGTTCACTATGTCAGTGAAGCTGGTGTATTTAGATTTAGCCGGCACCACAAATGCAGCGTAGTCACCCACAGTGGCGGCTACCGGGGTCAGATCACGGAATGACTGAGGGAAAACTTTAGACAGTGAGCGAATCACAATAGGGGTAGAGTTAACCATCAGAGTGTCTGTGGATTGCTCGGCGGTTTTAATCAGGTACGCAATGGCTTTACCGCCGCCGCCACCAGACATGTTCTCGTAAGAAATGGTGTCAACCAGATCAGATTTTTTCAATACTTCACCGGTACCGCGTGCTGTGCTGTCCCAACCGCCACCAGCACCGCCAGGTACCAGAAAGTGAATGGAATCAACTTTAGCCTGAGCACTGACACTCAATGCAGAAGCCATGATTGCAGCAAGTACGGAGACACGTTTGCGGGTAATTAACTGAGTAAGCATACCTTTTCCTCGTTATTAGATTGGGGTCCATCGCCCGACCTGATTTACCGCTATGGCTCAAACTTATTGTCTGCCTGCGGCTTCAGGTTCTGTTATTGCTTAACTACTAAGTCAAGGTATGCCACGTTCAGAAACATGAAAAGATTGTAAAAATAATGTGAATATCGGGCGTAAAATACATTAAGTTCATATTGTTCACAGCATTTCGGTGCCACTGACGGTACACTGTTTCACAGATGTTACAAAGGTAGACGGAACACCTTCTCACATGACTAAGTTGTTGTCTTTGCGTCATTTTCGACTCAAAACCCGGATGGTCTTAATCCTGGGTTTTATCGCGATCCTGCAAGCGGGAGCGCTCGGCCACTTTACCATTCGCTATCTCGACAGTGTGTTACATGAACAAATTGGCCAGCAAGCGATACGGGTAGCGAAAACCATTGCAGCCTCACCCGATGTGATTCGCGCCGTATCAGACAGAGACACCGCATTTTTGCAGCCACTGAGCCTGAAAATGGCCCAGGCCGCCCAGGCAAGATTTGTTGTTATTGGCGACAGCCAGGGCATTCGGCTTGCCCACCTCAACCCGCAGCGTATCGGCAAATCTATGTCGGATGACGACAGTGACGATAACAGCCAGGCGCTGATTAACGGCCAGGCGTATGTCGCACTGGATCAAGGCAGTATCGGCTGGTCAATGCGTGGCAAAGCCCCTATTTTCAGCACAGATGGTGCTCAGATCATCGGCATAGTTTCAGTTGGCTATTTGCTGACCGAAGTCGATGCCATTGTCAGCCGTCATCAGCTTTCCATGATTGTTGCCAGTACGCTGGCCTTTCTGTTCAGCGTGATCATGGCACTCTGGTTTGCCAATCATTTCCGCAAAGCCATTTTTGATTTGGAGCCTGAGCAGATTGGCCGGCTGTTTCATGAACGCAATGCCACGCTGGAAACCGTGCGTGAAGGCATAGTGGCCATTAATCAGCACGGTATCATCACCACCTTTAACCATGCCGCCATCAAAACATTGCAATTGCCGGCTGACGAAAAATACATTGGCCGTCATATTCATGATGTGTTACCCGACAACGGAATGCTGGATGTACTGGAAAGCGGCGAGCACCATTTTGACCAGGAAATCTGGCTGCATGACCGCAACCTGATCGCCAACCGTTTTCCCATGGTGCAGGACGGTGAAGTCACAGGGGTGGTATCCAGCTTCCGGCTGAAAAATGAAGTCGATCTGGTCAGCCGTAAACTGACCCGTATTCAGCAATATGCCGATAGCCTGCGCAGCCAGTCCCATGAGTACAATAATAAGCTGCACACCATAGCCGGTCTGATTCAGATTGGTGCGGTTGAACAGGCGCTGAAGGTAATCGGGCAGGAAACATCCAGTCATCAGAGTTTTATTCAGACCATAATGAAAGCAACCTCAGACAGCATTCTGGCCGGGTGCCTGCTCGGTAAATACAACAGGGCCAGAGAACTGAACCTGGAACTGGCCATTGACGACGACAGCCAGATGTCGGACATACCGGCCTCTCTGCCCCGCGAGCAATTAGT
This sequence comes from Photobacterium sp. WH77, assembly GCF_022014395.1. Lineage (NCBI taxonomy): Bacteria > Pseudomonadati > Pseudomonadota > Gammaproteobacteria > Vibrionales > Vibrionaceae > Photobacterium > Photobacterium sp. WH77. Next base: position 29,644 of record NZ_JAKLTE010000017.1, read on the forward strand.
CAGCATACTGGGTAACTTAATAGACAATGCGCTGGAAGCAACGCTCAGGCACCATGGCTCGGGCGGTATGGTACTGCTCAGCATGAGTGACTTAGGTAAAGAGCTGATTTTCGAGGTCAATGATCAGGGGCCTGGCATTGCCGAAGGGGAACAAGATAAAATTTTTACCCGTGGTTACACCACCAAGGACGTTGAAGGACACGGCATCGGACTGCATTTAGTCAAACAACTGACAGAACATCTCGGCGGCATCATTACCGTCGAACCCGCTGAACCTTCCGGCAGTCGTTTTACTGTGTACATTCCCAAATCACTGCGTCGTTCAGACAATGCAACAAAACATGGACAAGAGGAACAACAATGACAGCACCCATTACTGTCGTCATTGCAGAAGATGATCCGCAAAATGCGGAAATACAGCGCCGGTTCGTCGAAAAAACACCGGGCTTTCAGGTTGTAGGCATAGCCCATGGCCTGGATGAAGCCAGGGATTTGATTGACGTGTTCCAGCCTCAGTTACTGTTATTGGATAATCAGTTCCCGACCGGAACCGGGCTGGAACTGCTCAGGGAACTGCGTGCTGAAAGCTGCCATACCGACGTGATTCTGGTGACGGCGGCCACTGAAGTCGATACCCTGCGCACCGCGATGCGCAGCGGGATATTTGATTACATTTTAAAACCTGTGGTGTTTGAAAGACTGCAGTCGGCGTTATTCAATTTCAGCGCTCACCTGGACAAGTTGTCTGACATGCACTCGCTGGTGCAAAGCGATGTCGATGGTTTGCTGCAGCCCACCTCTGCCACTGATCAGCCCGCGCCGCAAACGCCGCCAGCCACGGCCTCACGGTTGCCGAAAGGTATTGATGGCCTGACGCTGGATAAAATCCGCAGCGTATTCACCGATCCGAACATTAATCTCAACGCCGAGCAGGTGGGTCAGGAAATTGGGGCCAGCAGAACCACTGCCCGTCGATACCTTGAGTATCTGGTCAGTACCGATGAGCTGAGTGCCGAAGTCTCTTACGGCAGCGTCGGCCGGCCGGAGCGAAAGTACCGCAGTCAGGCATAGCTGCTGGCTGCGGCCAGCCCTGCCGATGACGGATATAAGCCGATCTTGACTGTGTTTAACGGCCACCCGCCAGATCGATAAAAGATCCGGTCGAATAAGACGCCTGATCCGACAATAACCAGCAGATCGCTTCTGATACTTCTTCGGCAGTGCCGCCGCGCTGCATAGGTATCGCTGATTTCAGCCGTTCAATCCGATTCGGTTCACCACCTGAGGCGTGCATGTCGGTATAAATGAAGCCGGGACGAACGCCGTTGACACGAATGCCTTCACTGGCCACTTCCAGTGACAGGCCGCGGGTCATGGTATCCATCGCCCCTTTCGAGGCTGCATAATCGACATATTCAAAGGGCGCGCCGGTGCGGGAAGCCGCCGAAGAGACATTGACAATCGAGCCGCCCTGGCCGCCTTGCGAATAAGCCATGCGCCGGATCGCTTCCCGGCAGCATAAAAAGCAACTGGTGACATTGGTGTGCATCACGGCATTGATTCGCTCTGCTGTCATGTGTAACACCGGCATCTGTTGCATCAAAATACCGGCGTTATTCACCAGTCCGGTTATCGGCCCCAGTTCATTATCCAGTGTGGCAAACAGCCGCAGCACCTCCTGTTCCTGAGACACATCCGCCTGTATAGCAATGGCGTTCACGCCATATTTACGCGCCCGATGCACAATCTGCTCTGCCGCTTCGTGCTCAGAACGATAATTCACGCAGACACTCACTCCCTGAGAGGCCAGCTGAATCGCTGTAGCCGCGCCAATTCCCCGGCTGGATCCGGTAATCAATACTACCCGCTCTTTTGGCATCTCCGATTCCTTTTCATTCCATAGTTATTGATGAGGTTCAGTGCTCAAGACCGCGGCATTCGCAAGACCGGCGGGGAGGACAACATCCTGATAATCGTCCAGAATAGCAACCTTCATTCCTTTGCCTCCGGTGGGTAAGTGCCGATATTCAAGCACTCTTCTCATGAAAAAACAACCTGATACTCAAGACGCTGGTGGCCGGATGAACACACAGAAAACCTGTGTTCAGTCTGATTTTTTCAAGCACTTACCGGTAATCTGTTACCGAATGTTATTCTCATCTGCTATGATTTCAGCTTCTCAGAATCAGACAAAACACCATGACCACAACTTTTACTTCAACCCGCAATCGCGCTGGAATGATAACTATCGTTCTGGCGTCATTGCTATGGCTGAATGTGTTGTCGGCTGTCGTGGTGATCAATCCGGCTTTTCACCAGGGTACTCCGAGCGGCTTGACCGGGGATAAAATCCTGATCTGTACAGTGCATGGCCTGCAATGGGTATCAGTCGCCGATCTGGTTAATCAGCATGACGGGTCGTCGCATGCACAATGGCAAAATCACTGCCCGCTGCTCACGCCATTACAGCCCATCCATTACGACACCAGTCATATTCAACCGCTTATTCTGGCATTCGTTGCGATTTTTTCCGGCCTGCGCCGTATGTTCTGGCTCAGTGCTAACAACAAACTGTATGAACTGTTTGGGCCAAAACACTCTCCTCCACCGATAAGCACATCATCACATCCCGTTTAACATTTTTGATTGCTTAATACCCATTGGAGAACACAATGAAACCATTACACGCTTTGCTGCTGGCCGCTTCCGTCTTCACCTCCGGCCTGGCAACGGCCCACGAATTTGAGTCTGGCGAGCTGCACATTGATCATCCCTGGTCTAAAGAAGTCCCGCCTATGTCTTCGGTTGCCGCCGCTTTTTTCTCAATTGATAACCACGGTGATCAGGCGGATGTCCTGTTGCGGGCGGAATCGCCCATTGCTGATAAAGTCGAACTTCATGAACATGCGCACGAAAACGGCATGATGAAGATGCGCAAAGTAGACGACATTCAGATCCCTGCCCATGACACTCAAATGCTAAAGCCCGGTGGCTACCACATTATGATGTTTAACCTGACATCAGTACCTAAGCTGGGGGATAGTTTCCCGCTGACACTTTATTTTCAGAACGCCGGTAAAGTGGAAGTGAAAGTGAAGGTAGAAAAAGCCGACTACATGATGAACACCGGACAAAACATGGATCACGGCAACATGGACCACTAAAGTTTGAACCACGACAGCATGCATTGATCTGTCATCAAACAACAAGACCGTCTACACCTCGCTGGTTTATCTGGCGGGGTGTTTTTGTTTCTGCGCCCGGACACGTTTCGGCACACACGCATAAATCATTCCAGAAGCCCGATTTGTCTCCTCTCCCAGCCAAAGTGAACAACTAAGACTAAAAAACCATCTCATCAAATAGAGTTAACTGTGCAACTTATTTCGCAAACCTGTGATCTTTGTACTAATTTGACTTTAAGCATACCTGGATGACAAGAAGTTCCTAAGCTGGGTAGCTCTTTATAGCGTTTTCAAGGATTGAGGATGGATCGGTAATGAATCAAAGCACAACGTTTTCCCTTTCATGTCTTGTACTAAGCACTTTATGTATCTCTCTCGCCAATGCCTCTGAGCACCGCGTCGGACTCCGCGCCAATTACACTTTTGCTGATGATGCCTGCGAAAGCCATAACATCAGCTGTGATGACGACGCGCCAGGCGCGGGAATTTTCTATAACTACGCCTGGACTCCACGCTGGGAGCTGGAAGTTGCCTACGACTATTACGGCCAGTTTGATGCCACTTATCCGGCTCTGGATGACCCTTCCGTTGGCGCCGATTATGAAGGTGATGTGTTAGGGCTGTCAGCCTCTCTGGGCTATCGTTATCCGGTATCGGATGTGGTGTCTGTGGTGGGTAAAGCCGGCGTGATGGCCTGGCATGTTTCCAGCGATGGTAAAGAAATTGCCGGTACTGTATCTAACGACGAAGATGGATTCTCCCCCATTGTCGGTGTCGGCGTTGACTGGGACTTTACACCGCGCTGGCGAACCGGACTCAGCTATCAGTTTGCCAATAATGTCGGCGACGATGGTACGGCTGGTGCCGATCTCCATACCCTGATGCTGGGTATCAGCTACCGGTTTTCAGGTAATGACCCGCAACCTGTCGCAGTTGTTGAACCTGAGCCAGAACCCGCTCCGCCGCCTGCCACTCAGGAAGCCTTTACACTCCAGGTGGATGGTGCTCAGTCCAATGCGATCTTCGAATTCAATTCTGCCAAGCTTCGTCCTGATATGACTTCCGCGTTCCAACCGATGCTGAATCACCTGAATCAGTATCCGGAAGCCATGTTGCGCGTTGAAACCCATACCGACGATGTTGGCTCGGAAGACTACAACATGAAGTTGTCTGAACGCAGGGCGCAAAGTGTTGTGCAGTATTTTGAACAACAGGGTATTACCCCTGACCGTATCAGCTACGAAGCGTTTGGCGAAACCAAGCCGCTGGTCAGTAATGACACCCCGGCTAACCGTGCTATGAACCGACGCGTAGTGCTGACTTCTCCTCAGTTTACAAGGAAGGCAACCCAATGAAGAACAACATTAGCCGGTACTTAACACTATGGCTGGGTATTTTTCTCATGACGCTGACTCTGGCAGGTTGCGGCGGAGAAAGTAGCGGTCTGCCCAGCCAGAAAGACAACGACGGCAGCGCCGTAGATAAGGGCGGTAAAACCGTTCGTAATCTCGAAATCATCCCCAGCGCGAACACAGCAGAAGCTGGCAGCTCCCTTAGCTTTACCGTGAATGCCATTTACGCGAACAAAGATAAAAAAGATGTCACTCAGGACGCGCAATGTACCAGCAGTGATGAATCAGTTGCCACCGTCAGTGACAAAGGCGTGATCCAGGCCATTGCGGCAGGCGAAGCCACCATTTCCTGCAGCTATGCCGGTGTGAGTGGCGGCGGAGTTGTGATTACGGTAACAGGCGGCCATACGGTCAGCCAGTTGCAAATCACTCCCGGACAGGTGTCAGCAGCCGCAGGAACACAGGTGCAGTTTACCGCGCTGGCATACTATCACGATGGCAGCCGTGAAGATGTCACCAGCCAGACAATCTGGAATACGACAGATGCCAGTACCGTTGAGCTAAGCACCGACGGTATAGCCTCCGCCAAGGCATCAGGAACCGCCACTGTTACCGGGCAATTTGAAGGCGTCAGCAGTAATCAGGCGACGATGACGGTAACAGCAGCGACACTGAGTTCCGTGCATCTCTCACCCGCCACGGCGTCTTTGGTCACTGGCACACAACAGCAGTTTACTGCCACTGGCCTGTTCTCCGATGGTTCGACACAAGACTTAACCCCTCAGGTCACCTGGGACAGCGACAATACCGCGGCGGCGACCATCTCAGCATCAGGGCTGGCGGAAGCCATTGCTGCAGGAACGGCCAACATTACCGCCAGTTTCAATGGCACAACCAGCGCTCCTGTAAATCTCACCGTTACGGATACGACAGTTAATTCAGTGCAAGTCACACCTGCTAACCTGAGTCTGGCCAAGGGCACCAGCCATGCCTATGCGGCCATAGCGCATTTTAATAACGGCACCTCGCAGGATGTCAGTGCGCAAGCGACATGGAACAGTACCGATACCGCTGTGGCGACCGTTTCCACTACGGGTGTGGTCAGTGCTCTCGCGACGGGGTCTGCCGCTATCTCTGCCAACTTTGGCGGAACAGGCAGCAATAACGCGAGTCTGGAAGTGACGGCAGCAACCGTGTCGTCTATCTCAGTTGAACCAGAGACGGCCAGTATTGCTAACGGCACCACCCAGCAATTTACCGCCACCGCCAAGTTCTCCGACGGCAGCACCCTGGATGTGACCGATCAGGTGAACTGGAAAAGCGGCGATACCAGTGTTGCGACCCTGTCTGCAACGGGTTTAGCCCACGGTCTGGGTGAAGGCAATACAGTCGTTACCGCCCATTATCAGGGGGTCAACAGTGCCGACATTCCACTCTCAGTCACGCCAGCAAGTGTCAGCGCCATTGCTGTGACTCCTAACGCTCCAAGCATAGCCAATGGTACAACGCAGCAGTTCACTGCCACGGCAACCTTTTCCGATACCAGCACGCAGGATGTCACCCATCTGGTCAGTTGGGTCAGCTCGGACACGGGTGTCGCCAGCATCAATACCTCAGGTCTGGCGCAATCGCTGGCAATGGGGACGACAGAGATTACTGCCAGATATCAGGAGCAAACCAGTCCGGGCGTGACCCTGAATGTCACCGCAGCAACGGTAACTTCACTCGCAATCACCCCGCTCAATGCGACTATCGCCAACGGCCTGACCGAGCAGTTCGAAGCCACAGCCACCTTTACGGATACGTCCACTCAGGTTGTCACTGATCTGGTGAGCTGGCAAAGTAGTGATACCAGTGTCGCGACTATCACAACAGGCGGTCTGGCACAGGGCGTATCCGTTGGGTCGGCAACCATTACTGCAAATTATGGGGGCAGTTCAGCGGACACAACCCTGACGATTGGTCCTGCTGTACTGTCGCGGGTTCGGATAGAGTCGGATCACTCAGGCAGTCTGGCCGTTGAGTTGCTTGGTTCAGACATTTTCACTGTCTCAACCCACGCCTACTATTCTGACGGCTCCAAGGTACTGGTTGATAATAGCAGCGTGACCTATCACGTCTCCGCAGCGTCATTGCTGGCGGTCAGCACAGAGGGTGCCGTCAGATTACTGGCAGGCGTATTGTCTGATGTACTGATTACTTCCACCGCCGATATATCAGGCACCGATGTTGATAGTGAAAATGCCATCAATATCAGTTGCCTGGCAACCATACCCGGAGTGCTGTCTGTTTGCACCATCAACTCTGTCGAGAAAAGCGATTTAGAAATGTAACACCACTGCAACCATTAGCCCGCTGGCCACAGCGGGCTTTTTCTTCAACTGCACCTTCTCATCTGAATCATCAAGAGCAGCAACGGCTGCCCCACTTTTGACACTCAGGGTTTCCTGCTACTTCGTCACTTCCCGCGAAAAGCAGCCAGACCAGTGTAAATTACCACCGATAGAATTCCCCATGAGAATACATGCCCCCCTAAAGAAGCAAAAAATATATGCAACTAATTTAGCAAGATTACCATCCTTGTACTAATTTGGCTTTAAACAGCTTTGAATAAAAAAATCACCCATAAAAGTAATTATCTCAAGGATTGATGAAGTTGATTGTTCACTGATTGTCGTGAGCAGCCAGGCAAAAACAATGCTGCCAGAATCCGGAATTCTTGCTCTGCGGTGACAGTTGTATCGCGATGTCGGAGCGGATACATGCAACAGACAGCTCTCATGACATAGAGCCAAAAGTGTTGTGCAGTACATTGAAAGCACAGGGAAACCCCCTGAAAAAGTCAGCTACAAAGCGATTGGGGAAGCGATGTCTCTGGCCGGAAATCGTCCAGGGCACGTGCTATGAACCCTCGTGTAGTAACTGACACTACCCACAATTACAAGGAAGGCAATCTAATGCGAAACGACATTTGCCAATACGTCAAAAAATGGCTGGGATATTTACTCATGGCACTGGTACTCGCCTTAGCCGGCTGTGGCGGTGATGAAAGCGGTACATCCGGTCAGGAAAGCAGAACGGCCAAACACAGTGTTGAAAACGGAAAAAATGATTTCAGCACATTAGCTATTATCCCCAGCGCTGATTCAGTAGAAGTAGGCCACTCACTGAGTTTTATGGTCAAAGCGACTAACAGCTCTGGTGTGGCACACGATGTCACGACTCAGGCAACCTGCGTCAGTAGCCAAACTGCAGTAGCGACAATTAGCACCAGCGGTGTTATCCAGGCAGTTGCAACGGGAGAAACATCGATATCCTGTGATGTCGGCGAGTTAAGTGCAGGAGGCATCGTAATTCGTGTGTCCGGTAAACACTCTGTCAGCCAGCTCCAAATTACACCAGGGGTGACATCGGTAGCGAAAGGGACTCACGTTCAATACACCGCATTAGCTTTCTATCATGACGGGACCCGAAAGGATGTCACTGATCAGGTCGTCTGGAGCAGCAGTGCATCAGGTACCGCCAGTGTTGACAGCAACGGACTGGTTATCGCGCAAGCTGCAGGGAATACGGTAATTACCGGTGTATTTGATGGTATCACCAGCAACAGCGCTGATCTGACAGTCACCGATGCATCTTTGGTCTCCCTCGACATCACAACTTCTGGCCTTTCTCTGGCAATCGGTACAGAGCAGCAACTGACCGTTATTGGTCACTACACGGACGGAACAACGCAAAACCTGACGGCTCAGGTGGCTTGGAATAGTGATGACCTGCTTCTGGCGACAGTCTCAGATACCGGTCTGCTCATTACCTTGTTAAACGGTGCAGTGACGATTTCAGCGAGCCTGGGTGACGTAACCAGTGACGGCATACTGGTTACCATTAAACCTGCAGTTATGAACGGTTTGCAAATCACCCCGGGAAACATCAACCTGCCGGAAGGCACATCACATCCTCTGACTGCCATTGCTTCTTTCTCTGATGGTACAACACAGAATGTGACGAATCTGGTGAACTGGGCCAGCAGTGATACCGCCGTCGCCAGTGTTATGCTTACTGGCTCAGTCCATGCTTTGGCAGAAGGTACTGCCGTTATTTCTGCCAACCTGCAAGGTATAGAGAGTAACCACGCCAGCGTTACTGTTTCTGCGGCAAGCGTATTATCGATCTCGGTTGATCCGCTGCTGACCACGATTGCAAACGGCACCACTCAACAGTTAAAAGCCACGGCGTTATTCTCAGATGGCAGTCTGGTCGACATCACCGCGCAGGCCAACTGGCTCAGTGGTGACACGAGCATAGCAACTGTTTCTACCGACGGTCTTGTTCAGGGGATCGCTGAAGGAAGTACTGTGATTTCAGCACACCTGCAAGGTACAGTAAGCAACGAGCACTCATTAACTGTCACTTCAGCACTCCTTACTGAGCTGAGCATTACACCAGTGACAACGAGCATTGCCAAAGGTACAGCTCAGTTATTCAATGCCATTGCGACCTTCTCTGACGGTACAACACAAGATGTCACGAACCTGGTCAGCTGGGCCAGTAGCAATACTCAGGTCGCTATCATTGATGCCAAAGGCCGTGCTCAAGCACTGTCTCAAGGGGCAACCAACATAGTGGCTCAATACCTGGCAACCCAAAGCCTCTCGGTTACTCTGACAGTAACAGCGGAAACCATGACTTCCCTGAACATCACGCCTGCGATACTCAATCTGGCAAACGGTTTGGATCAACAGTTACAAGCTGTCGCTACCTTTACTGATGGATCCACCCAGGATGTGACTGATTTGGTCAGTTGGCTCAGTAGCAACACTGCTGTTGCAACTGTCAATTCAGGCATGGTGCAAGGTATTTCTGAAGGTGCTGCGACAGTTTCAGGACGATATGAAGGCTTCGAAGGCACCGCAGATCTCAATGTAACCGCGGCTGCACTGGATCGCGTTCGGGTGGAATCTGATCACATGGGTGAGCTGGCCATTCAATTACTCGGTTCGAGTATCTTTAATGTGACTACCAACGCTTACTATACCGACGGTACCCGTATAGTTATTGATAACAGCCTGGTGACTTATCACTCAACTGAAACATCATTGCTTACGGTTAACACTGAAGGTCTAGTGACATTGAAAGCTGGTGTGCTTACCAATGAGCGCATTTCCTCAGTGGTGAATTTCTCCGGTACAATGGTCAACAGTGAAAATACTATCAATGTGAACTGTCTGGCAGCATTGCCACCTCTGGCATCGATTTGTACGATTGGCTCAATCGAGCAGCCTGCTTCAGGTCACTAAGCCTGCATGCGGCCCATTGATACTGGGCCGCATTCTTTCCCTTCATCTCCTGCCTTCAGGGCATTGTAAACTCAATTCAGAACGGCAACTGCGTTTTTCCGATATGAAAATTTTATGACAATGACGTCACAGGGATTGACCAAACACTTCAGCAGACTAATATATACGGAAATTCGAATATGGTTATAAGCATGCTACCACATCAATTTTTTAAACTGCTGGCAGATGAAACCCGTGTGCGTTGCTTACGGTTAATCGTGAAAGAGCAATGTCTGTGTGTGGCCGAGCTGACCGAAGCACTGCAGGTCAGCCAGCCGAAAATGTCTCGCCATCTGGCTGTGATGCGCGCCAGCGGGCTATTGGTTGATGTCCGGCAGGGGCAATGGGTGTTCTACCGGTTAACCGAAGAACTGCCCGGCTGGATGCGTAAGCAAATTTACGGACTGGTGGATTCGAACTGCTTAGAGCAGGAATACCAACAGGACAGTGAACGACTCATGGTAATGAAACAACGACCCGTTTGTTGCCAATAATGTAGGAAGAGTTAACTATGACAATCAAAGTAGGTATCAATGGTTTTGGCCGCATTGGCCGTCTGGCACTGCGCGCAGCGTTTGACTGGCCAGAACTGGAGTTTGTGCAGATTAACGATGTTGCCGGTGATGCCGCAACGCTGGCTCACCTGCTGGAATTCGATTCCGTGCAGGGACGCTGGCACCATGAAGTGAAAGCGGAAGGCAGCCACATTGTCATCAATGGCAAAGCCATTCTTACCACACAAGAAAAAGACATTAATGCCGTTGACTGGTCAGGTTGTGACGTGGTGATTGAAGCCACAGGCAAACATCGCAAAACCGAGTTCCTGAATCAATATCTGGCGCAGGGTGTGCAGCGTGTTGTCGTGTCAGCACCGGTGAAAGAAGAAGGCATCGCCAATATCGTGGTGGGCGTTAACGATTATATCTTTAATCCTGAGCAGCACCGTATTGTCACGGCAGCGTCCTGCACCACCAACTGTATTGCGCCTGTGGTCAAAGTGATCCATGAAAAACTGGGTATTGAGCAGTCTTCATTTACCACCATTCATGATTTAACCAATACGCAAACCATTCTGGATGCACCGCATAAAGATCTTCGCCGCGCCCGTGCCTGCGGTATGAGCCTTATCCCTACCACCACAGGTTCAGCCTCGGCTATCGTGGAGATCTTCCCGGAACTGAAAGGCAAAATTAACGGCCATGCTGTGCGTGTCCCGCTGGCAAACGCGTCTTTAACTGACATCATTTTCGACGTCAAACGTGACACCACAGCCGAAGAAGTCAACCAACTGCTGAAAGAGGCTTCACAGGGTGAACTGCAAGGCATTTTGGGTTACGAAGATCGCCCGCTGGTTTCTATCGACTATAAAGGCGATCAGCGCTCAACCATAGTGGATGCTTTATCAACCATGGTAGTGGGTAAGCGCATGGTGAAAATCTATGCCTGGTATGACAACGAAATGGGTTATGCCACCCGCACTGCGGAACTGGTGCGTAAAGTGGGACAGGCTTAAGGGAGTAATGACAATGACACATCCAACCTGGACTTTACCCGTAACCGATACCAGCGCACTGGTACTGACTCCCTGCCCCGGCACCAAAGGCGTTGCTCTGTCAGACAGCCTGGCCCAGCTGAAAGCACAAGGGGTACGCGCTGTCGTCACCGCCATCAATAAACAGGAAATGGCTGACAAAGAGGTCGCTGACTTGGGCCAGTTAGTTGAACAAGCTGGCATGCTGTGGGCATATACCCCGATCGAAGACGATGCCGCGCCTGATAGCGAATTTGCGGCACAATGGCAGGCAGTCAGCCCGCAATTGCATAAAATTATTGCAGAAGGCGGCAACATTGCTTTGCACTGTATGGGTGGCTCAGGCCGCACCGGTTTACTCGCTGCGCACCTGCTGCTGGAAATGGGCTGGCCGTTGTCACGCATTATTGAAGACGTCCAGGCGTTACGCCCGGGAGCCTTTACCAAATCGGTACAGGTCGATTACATCCGTCAGGTAGCGTCACAACCATAAACAGTGTTTCGCCGTTTCGCGCCTGTCTGTTTTGCATCGCAGCCAGCAGCCGAAACGGCGAACAATACGAGTGTCGTGTCTATGTTTGTTAAATATTTCTCACAATTCAGCCAGCCGGTTCGCCAGTATATGCTGGTGACCTTTAACTACTGGAATTTCACTGTCACTGACGGCGCGTTGCGCATGTTAGTCGTACTCTACTTTTACGAGCTGGGTTACTCCACCCTCGCCATCGCCTCCCTCTTTCTGTTCTATGAATTTTTCGGCGTAGTCACCAACCTGGTCGGGGGCTGGCTGGGTGCCAGACTGGGTCTGAACCGAACCATGAACATTGGCCTTGGCATGCAAATTGTTGCCCTGCTGATGCTGGCTGTACCCAATCCCATGCTGACGATTCCCTGGGTAATGGCCGCACAGGCAATGTCCGGGATCGCCAAAGATCTCAACAAAATGAGTGCCAAGAGCGCGATCAAAACCCTGGTGCCTGACAACAAACAAAGTGCTCTGTACCAGTGGGTTGCGCTGATGACGGGGTCAAAAAACACCCTTAAGGGCGCTGGCTTCTTCCTCGGCGGTCTGCTACTCAGCGTAATAGGGTTCCAGAATGCGGTGCTGACAATGGCGGGTGTGCTGACGCTGGTATTCGTCAGCAGTATCCTGACGCTGAAAGCCGACATGGGCAAAGCGAAAAATAAGCCCAAATTTGCCGAGATGTTCTCCAAATCCGAAAGCGTCAATATCCTTTCTGCTGCGCGTATGTTCCTATTCGGGGCGCGAGACGTCTGGTTTGTGGTTGCGCTGCCTGTGTATCTCGGTTCCGTCTTTGGCTGGAATCACAGTGCTGTCGGTGGCTTCATGGCGGCCTGGGTAATGGCTTATGGTTTTGTGCAGGGCTTTGCACCAAAACTGACAGGAAAAGCACAAGGTAAAGTGCCAGACGGGCAAGCCGCAACACGCTGGGCACTGCTGCTGGCCATCATTACCGCAGGTATCGCTTACGGGGTGCAGATTCAATGGCAGCCGGAACTGGTGATCGTCGGCGGGCTGATGCTCTTTGGCGCCATCTTTGCAATTAACTCGTCGCTGCACTCGTATCTGATTGTCAGCTATGCCAAAGACGATGGCGTATCACTGGATGTCGGCTTCTACTACATGGCCAATGCTATGGGGAGACTGATAGGCACAGTGCTGTCAGGCTGGATCTTCCAGATTGCAGGACTGTCCGCCTGCCTGTGGGTCTCTTTCATCTTTTTGGTCCTCACCACCCTGATCTCCCTGAAACTGCCTAAGATTCAGACTTACCAGATAGTGTCATAACCACCATAATCAGCAACGAGCCGGCGACCTCAAACTACGGGTAAGTCGGCTCGCTGTCCCCACTCCGCCCAGGAACCATCATAAACCGACAAGTTTCTGTACCCGCACTGATAAGCTGCCAGCATCGGGCTGCTGAAATCCAACCGAATCTCAGTCTGAATGATTAGATCCTGATTTCATCACTTTTCCTCATACGGCGAACCGGGGAACGGGGTGTCGGATGATTCACCCTTGCCGTCAAACAACAGAACTACATCCGTTGAATCATGAGGAGCACGAACAACCCAACCGTCAGGATTGGCGTTCTCTTTAGGAGTACAGTTATCGTACGGTTCATGGCATTTCAGCGTATAGAAAACTCTGACACGCTCGCTATCGACAACCACCTGCATAACCCCTTGTCTGCGGGTATAGTTTGTATAATAGCGATTGAGTGTTTGAATTTTTTTCTCTGCCAGTTGCGCGTCAATTGGTGCAGAAATTTTAAAAAATTTATCCCTGGTGTTTTCATCACGATCATACTTTACCCAGTAGCCTTCCAGATGCTGAGGTATACCCATACCGCCGATATCAGCACTCGCACCAGGATAACCGCTCACAGCACCATAGGCAAAGCCACCACCACCACTGGTGTCGCGAATAGTCATCAATCTGATATTATGATAGCCGGTTGTGCTGCCAGCATTACCTATATTGGCAATACTTATCCTCTGGGGTGACTGGGGGGAACACCCTGACATCAGAAAAATCAGCGATGTGAGAAAAACTTTCGATACATTCTTCACCATAGGCTGTACTTTGAAACCACTGAATACACCATCCGTTGAGAAACTGATAGCTCGAAAATAAATACACCCGTGACGTCAGCAACCCTTCCATCACTTTTCCTCATACGGCGAACCGGGGAACGGGGTGTCGGATGATTCACCCTTGCCGTCAAACAACAAAACTACATCCGTTGAATCATGAGGAGCACGAACAACCCAACCGTCAGGATTGGCGTTTTCTTTAGGAGTACAGTTATCGTACGGTTCATGGCATTTCAGCGTATAGAAAACCCTGACACGCTCGCTATCGACAACCACCTGCATGACGCCTTTCCTGCGAGTATAGTTTGCATAATAATGATTGAGTGCTTGAATTTTTTTCTCTGCCAGTTGCGCGTCAATTGGTGCTGAAATTTTAAAATATCCTTCCAAAGCATCTTTACTAGCCGTTTGTTTTGCCCAAAAGCCTTCAATAGATTTAGGAATACCCATACCGCCGATATCAGCACTGGCCCCCGGATAACCGCTCACAGCACCATAGGCAAAACCGGCTCCGCCACCACTGGTGTCGCGAATGGTCATCAACCTGATACTGTGATAACCGGTTGTGCTGCCTGCATTGCCAATCCTAGCAACCACTGTTTTTTTGTTGCCATGCTCAGTTTGCTGGGGTGAACAACCTGACATCAGAAAAATCAGCGATGTGAGAAAAACTTTCGATACATTCTTCACCATAGGCTGTACTTTGAAACCACTGAATACACCATCCGTTGAGAAACTGATAGCTCGAAAATAAATACACCCGTGACGTCAGCAACCCTTCCATCACTTTTCCTCATACGGCGAACCGGGGAACGGGGTGTCGGATGATTCACCCTTGCCGTCAAACAACAGAACCACATCTTCAGAGCCAGCGGGAGCACGTATGACCCAACTGCTGTGATTGACATCCTCCTTTGGTGTGCAGTCATCATATGGCTCGTGGCAGCCTAAAGTGTAGAAGACTCTGACACGCTCACTATCAACAACCACCTGCATAATACCGTGAATGGTTTTGAAATTTTGGTAATAATTCTGCAGTGTCTTAATTTTTTGTTCTGCCAATTGCGCGTCGATTGGCGTTGAAATTTTAAAAAATTTATCTCTAGTGTTTTCATCGTGATTGTACTTTACCCAGTAGCCTTCCAGATGCTGAGGAATACCTACACCACCGATATCAGCACTCGCCCCCGGATAACCGCTCACAGCACCATAAGCAAACCCGGCTCCACCACCATTGATGTCCCGGATGGTCATCAATCTGATATTATGATAGCCGGTTGTGCTGCCAGCATTACCGAATCTAGCAACCACTGCTTTCTTGTTTTCATACTCAGTTTGCTGGGGTGAACACCCTGACATCAGAAACATCTGTGTCAGCAACAAAGCGATGGTTTGACATTTCGTCATGATTAATGTTTTCAATTCAACTTTTGGAAAATGCATGATCAGATTCCCTATGCCTTAACGCATAGGGGGAACACATCAGATTATTTTTTATAATACGGCGAACCTGGAAACGGCGTATCTGAAGATTCACCCTTACCGTCAAATAACAAAACCACATCCGTTGAATCATGAGGGGCACGAACAACCCAGCCGTCGGAATTGGCATTATCTTTAGGTGTGCAGTTATCGTACGGTTCATGACATTTCAGCGTATAGAAAACTCTGACACGCTCGCTATCGACAACCACCTGCATGACCCCTTTCCTGCGGGTATAGTTTGCATAATAGTGATTGAGTGCTTGAATTTTTTTCTCTGCCAATTGCGCGTCAATTGGTGCAGAAATTTTATAATGGGCCTCAAAAGCATCACCACTGGCGGCTATTTTTGCCCAATAACCTTCGATGTGCTTAGGAATACCTATCCCCCCAATGTCAGCACTGGCCCCCGGATAGCCACTGACAGCGCCATAGGCAAACCCGGCACCGCCGCCACTGGTATCGCGAATGGTCATCAGTCCGATACCATGATAACCCGTTGTACTGCCTGCATTACCTATATTGGCAATACTTATCCTCTGGGGTGACTGGGGGGAGCATCCACTCACCAAAATTGTAAATACCGCCAATAAAATTACTAATGTTGTCCTAGCCATTACTAAAAACATTCCTTTCCAGTTCATCGTTCCGGTTACGTGTAGGATTATTGACAAGATATTCGTAGGCTGTACCGCAACCCGGATTAATCATGGCATCATGCGGGCGATGAATCCATTGATAACCATGTTGGCTCACCTCAGCAATCCAATGGGCTGGTGTGATTGCGCCTAATGGAAGATCCTTCAGACGATCCCAAAGCTTCAGGATATTGGGATCAGCATCGAAGTCTTCAGGTTTACGGTAGATCACTTCATTCCATTCAATGCCAGCCAACTCGGCCTGTTGTTTCATTCGTTCCTGCGTCAGGCCGGCAACTGCATTATTTACTGCTTGCAGCCGGTAGAAATATAACCTTGGCCCATCCGCTTTAACGATCCCGTATTGCCCATACTTTGAGAGGCAATGTTGACTCCAGGCCGACTCTTTTTCCCGGCAGAGATCTTCCATAAAAGATTCCGGTGTGCCAAGCGAGCTGTAACCAAATTTATTCCACTCAATCTCAGCCTGATAATACTCAGCGTCATAGGACTCGGTTTTAACCAGTTCACGGTTGAAGGTGGAATCCACTGGCATGCCATAACGTGAGGGTAAGCCTTGTTTATCATACTGCTGTTCAGATGAATATCCCCCGCCCACATCCGAATGTGCGCCAGGGAAGATCTCTTCAAAAAAATTGTCGGGTAACAGGCCGTGTGTTTTCAGCGTGGTCAGCGGGAAATTCTTCCGGTATTCGTGGTGTGCGCACAGTTGTACCACTTTTTGTGCACAGTCTGGTTTGAGTGACAGGATAAAGTTTCCTTCGTCATCATTTCCGGGTAAATAGAAAGAGCCGACGGTATCAAATAAACCAACAAAACGAAGACTCACCTGTCTTGTCTGATCGATTTCGTACCCCTGGGATGCATTGAAATATTCACCCGTTTCTGTTCCGAGCAGGTTGGGAACGATGCCACAGGGATTGCTATCAACACGACGCCGGGTGTAGTCCGGCAAGCCGGCAAGCGCGGCATTAACAAAATGTCTCGCCAGAGCAGCACCACGACTGAAGCCGAAAACATCGAACTCAATATGGGTTACTTCTGAGTATTTTAAACTTTCTGCAGATAATAAATCCCTAAGCTGACGAATAAGAGTCTGCCACTTGTAAAGGCACTGGTTTTCTCAAGAAGATTTTCCGTATTATTATCAAACACATCAGCTAATTTTTCTGACTTTGTTTTGATGGCATCCCTCAGCTCAATACCCAGAGCCTGAGCAAATTTGGTTTCATCCTCACCTTTGTCAATCAGTTCTGGCGTTAGGTAGGCGCCATCGACCGTACCCACCCCGGACACATATATCTTGGCTATCTTGCCCGACTCTTCCGGGTACGCATCAAACAGTCTACCGATATTCGAGCGTGATTTGTTGCCATAGGTTTCTTTGTACAAATCATTATCTTTGTTCTGACCTGTGCCATCAAAGAACACACCAATGCGCAGAAGGCGCTTTTTCACCTGTGCAGCATTAATTACCGGTGTATTGGCCAGTATCCGGCTGTTCTCCTGAATATGCTGTAGCCAGGGCATCATAGTTTGCTGATGATAACGCCCCCAAATATCACCGAAGGGGTAAGCCTTGCCCGGCGCTAAGTTGGTGGTCGGGGGCAGCACTTCTTTTGGCTTGTTGTTTGCTTGCATACCCGACACAGTCACCAGCAGGCTATCACCGACCTGCAGTTTTAAAGGATCGTCGTTGTAATGCGGGTTTAATTCGAGCAATTGCTTGGCAGTTAAGCCATGCTTTTGCGCAATGTCCGGCCAGCTTTCACGATGACGGGATTGCGGGTCCAACTGAACTTGATAATGCGTTGATTTCTGCTCGCTGCTGGCTGATGTAGATTCACCCTGGCTGCTGCGCTCCTGCGGTGCCTCACTGCGGCAGGCTATGGCGCCACTGAGATCTAAGGCGACAGCATTGTTCTCAAGCCAGCTTGGCGATATGTTGGCGAATTCATCTTCTGTCAGTTTATGCTGGCGAAATAAAATGTATTGTCCGCCTACGGTTTGTCCTTCCACTTTGTAGGGCAACAGCAAACTTGAAAAATGGTGCTCAGAGAGCAAATCATCTATCAGTTTGCTCGCATCTGATTGCGTGAAATAGAAACTCCATCGGTCCTCACCGCTAATTTTACATTCCTGATACAGCTCATTTTCTACAAAGTAGTAAAAATAACCTGTTGTTGGCCAGCCTAATCGGTCATCAAGCTGAACGGCGAGTTTCGCCGGGATGAACTCAGCATTCAAAACCCCTTTGCCTTTAGACTGCGGTTGAATGGTATAGGCTTTGGCCAAGCCAGTATGTACAAAGCATTCATTCAACAAGTGCTTTTCTTCTTGCTGCATACACTGTGCGGTCAGAACCGTATGCCCCTCAGGCGTTGGCGACTTATCCCAGCGGCTGATCGCTGTTTCTTCGGCGGTGTGTTTCAGTGTCCAGTAACCGGTTTGTAACGAGCGCAGCTCATCCGGCGTACAATAAATAAGGATATTGCACTCAAAGTCGGCAGTTGACTCTTTAACTTGATCCTGTACCTGAACAGGCAGCTTGTTGATGTAACTGTAATCTTCCAGCGGTTGATAACCCGCTTTGACAAATCGCTTTGGTTTGTTGTGTTCGGATACCATGATGAATATGCAATGAGATGATTTTCATTGAGCTTATATCACTAAGTCACTAATTTAAATGATAATTCACCTTCAGAAATGTCGCTTTAGACTGTCACTTTAACTATTTTCCCTGCCACATTTAATAATGCTGTATGGATCGCATTCCACTGTGGACATTCTGTAAAAGTACGAGATGTGATCACTAGACCGATCTGATAACAATGTGACCTCAAACAACCGGCAAATCGGTTCGCTGCCCCCACTCCGCCCAGGAGCCATCATAAACCGACAGGTTTCTGTACCCGCACTGATAAGCCGCCAGTAATCCAATGCAGGCGGTTACGCCTGAGCCGCAGCTGAAATACAGTTTTTCGTCGCCGAACACCTGCTGTTGTGCGAACAACGCCTGCAGTTTGTCTGGGTCTTTATACTGGCCGTCTTCAATAAAAGAGGCGAAGGGAAGGTTTATCGCATGGGGAATATGCCCGCTTCTCAGCTCTGGTCGTGGTTCTGGCTGTTGACCAGAAAACCGCCCGGCGCTGCGTACATCAATAATATGATGTTTCGGCAGACCGGCTTTTTCTGCCAGTTCTCGCCAGTCAGAAATCCACCCTGTGCGATACTCACCCTGCCACCCGTTGCCGCTCTCAGGAATGACGGGAGAAGCAACGACAGCCCGGCCTTCTGCGATCCATTTGGGCAAACCGCCATCCAGCACATAAACCTGTTCGTGCCCCATCAGTTTAAACAGCCACCAGACGCGCGGCGCTGAGTAGATACCTTTTGCATCGTAAATGACAATCACAGAATCCGTCTCAATGCCCAGTCTGGAGACTTCTCGCTGAAATGCTTCATATTCCGGTGCGGTGTGAGGCAACGAAGAAGAAGCAGAAAACTGCCGCTCAAGATCAAACACAAGAGCACCGGGGATATACTGCCGTGTGTCTAGGTCGGAATTATCGCCAGTCACACTTTGCATGGTGGCATCGAAGATAACCACTTCCGGCGATCTGCTCTTCCTTTCCAGCCAATATGTTGAAACTAACGCGTTCATCATTCTCCCTCAGGTAAACCCTGCATTGAGTAATTTGCACTCAATTTGAAATCATCAAGCTGAAAAAGGCGATAAATATATAACAGTTACACTAATTTTTAGCCCTTGTTGTGAGGAAACAGTTTCTCACAGACAAAACTGGCAGTTTTCATCATGGGAGCCATTCAGAGACTTTCGGCGATGTATATGCAGCATGCCTTCTTTCAGGCCCATCTTGTAACCTTCATCCAGAGTAGATTTTCGCATTGTTAAACGCTTCACGCTGAAGCTCTCTGGCGGGGCGATGACCCGGATTATGGCATCTTGCGGCGGTTGACGGATGAACTCCAGCGACGCGTTATAGTTATCAGCACGTTTGATCATAGCACTGGCGATCTGGGGTTGACGGACGAAGACTTTTTTCATCATCCAGGGATATTTTGCCGGTTTCATCTGATAGCTCAGTGGATGTGACAAAATCACTGTGATGTCTCTAGCTCCGCGACGGTAGGCTTCCCGCACCGGAATCGAGTCGGCCACGCCGCCATCGGTATAACAGCCACCAGCAAAACAGGGTGTCGCTTTATAAGCAATCGGGAGCGCACTGGTCGCTTCCATGACATCGCTGACATTTAATGGGCTCACGTTGTAATAATCAGCGGTGCCAGTATTAACATTGGTTGCTGCGGCAATCAGTGCGGTTTTCCCGAACAGTTTATGCTGATCCAGCGGATAGAGCCGCAATGATTCATCAATCAGCCACTCCACATCAACCAGGTTGCCTCCTTTCAGGAAGCGAGCGGGATTGTAAAATCGTTTATCCGTCGCTAACTGCGTGATAACGCGATAACTCCGTTTAGGCTGATTCGCCAGATACCCCAATAAGTTGGATGCGCCTGCTGAAACGCCGATGGCCAAATCAAAAGGGTTATAGCTATCGTCCATAAAAGCATCCAGTACCCCGCTGGCAAAAATACCGCGCATCGCACCGCCTTCCACCACTAATGCTGCTTTCTTATTCATAATTTGCTAACCAACTGATTTAAATTAAATAAAGAGTACCTAAAGTTACTCAGGCTGGGTAATTGAAATCACGGATTGTTCAGATAGGAGCAAGCTATGGAAGCACAGCAAGGGCTTGGCCTGATAACATTCTGGATAAATATTAACGTATCCCTTGAGCAAACTCTGAATCTTCACTCAACAGGCTAGGTTTTCCCGAAGGATTACTCTACGATTTCAGACAAACACAGAATAGGGAAGTAACTATGTCTTTTGAAATGCTGGTCGCGCTTGATGTCGCGGACGATGAAATATACGCACAGTACAGACGCGAAATGACCCCCATTTTATCCCGCTATAACGGCAGCTATGGGTATGATTTCAAAGTCTCTGAGGTGTTAATTTCACAGGTGTCTGCACCCATCAACCGTGTGTTCTCTATTTGCTTTCCCAGTGAAGAAATGAAAAATCAATTCTTTAACGACAAAGAGTATATGGCGATAAAGCAGCATTATTTTACGCCATCAGTTCGGGCCACAACCCTCATCGCCAGCTACGAGAAACCAGACAACTGAAACAGGCACTTTTATTGTGCTGTCCAAAACGTTACCGTATCGCCCTTCCGGCAAACAGTGCGGTAAGCAAAACATCAAGCTTGCCGCTCTCAACGAGACAAACATGCGTAAGACCGATAAAAAAACGGACAATCAAATCAGAATATTACTGACAGAAGTGTGTAACCATGCGCTGGAGGCTTACCCCGGCTTTCAGTGGCTGACCCACCTGGTCGATTACTCACACTTTCCTGACAGCCTGAAAGTGGTTTGTGTGTTCGATACCAATGTGAATCTGTCACACTTTTATGATGCTGCGGGAAAGCCTGTACTTGAAGCCTTGATAGTCAAAAAACTGGCAGCAGTTGATATCCGCCTGAACAGGCCGTCTGCCCATATCGCGTATGACACAGAAGAAAATTGCGAACGAGAGAACCAGGGCAAATGGGCGCACCGTTTGGGGTAAGTTGAAAGTCGTTTCTCTATTCGAGCACTGATATCAGGGCTGTGGCATGCAGGGAAGAGCGCCGACCTGAATTGGCAACATGTTGCGTAAGCGCACAAAACTGAAACCACACAGCACGAAATACATGAAAAGTTGCAGTAAATCAGGATAATGCGGCCAAATTATTGGTTCTTTATTCGAGTTGACATCCATTGCACGGGAAACAGATGTTTATTAAACAAGCCTGGAACGGTCAGATTGCTGTCTGGAAGGCCGTCGTTTTGGTCAGTTTAGGCGGGCTTGTCTTAACACTTCTGGTCAGTATCGGGGTAAGCCTGGTGCTGCTTTTTCTGGTTAAGTCGGGTGTGATGCATTTCAATCATGTTGCCATCCACACGGTCTTCTTTTCTTTTATTCTTTCCGCATTTGGCGTATTTGCCGTACGTTCACTATGGCTATGTGCAGCAAACCCGAAAGGGAAGATCAGCCATGCACTCGTCAGATTCTGGGCCATCATACTGAGTGCTTACATTATTGCGGTCCTCGCGCACGTTAATACCTAAATTCGTGCGGATGCTGTAAGTGCCATAACTACTACCAGGAGTGCTTCATGTATACAGGCAGTTGTTTATGCGGCGGCGTACAGCTGGCCATTACTGGCAAAATCAGTGATATCATTCACTGTCATTGCTCTTTATGCCGAAAATCGACAGGCTCTGCTTTTGCCACAAACGGGTTTGTAAATACATCAGATTTTGCTGTTACCCAGGGGCAGGAATTACTGAATCACTTTGCATTACGGTCTGGCAGACAACGCCATTTCTGCCGTATCTGCGCGTCGCCGGTATACAGTTCCAATACGGCAGATCCCGCCCGCATTCGAATCAGGCTCGGCATTATTGACTCAGAGATCGCCGAAAAACCCATATCGCATAACTTTGTCACGTCGAAAGCCAGCTGGGATAGCCTGGATATCAACCTGCCCCAGTATGAAGCACACGAACCAGGCAGAAAATAACCGGACTCTTCAATGTCCATAAAGAAAGCAACATACAAGCAGGAAAAGCAACAACTATGGCCTCCGCCCAAGATTTTTCAATCAGTCGCCAGTATTTCATCTACAAAGCCGATGAATACACATTATCAAGAATTAAAAATGCGAGAGTAAAAGTAAATACGCTGAAAGATCATCTGTTCAGAGTGATTATTATCGGCATGATCGTTTCCAGCGTCATAGGGCTCATGGAGCCTGCAGGAATCGCTTGGATATTCATGCCGTTCGGGTTTATCACTGGCGCGCTGAGCGCTTTAGCCACTGCACGTAAATATGAACTGCAGATTGAGTTCGAGCATACTGACGAAACCGGGCTTCAGTGGATTAGCGTTGTAAAAGGTCATAAACAAAACGACATGGCGATCTTTTCAGAGCAGGCAGATCAACTCAAGCAACAGATTGCCTGATGGGTAATCGATAAAGCTGGCAGAGGGCTTTTTCTTCACCATTTGCATTGTTTTCGGGCAAGAATGTGAGCCATGACAGATGGCAATCTGCCGAAGTAAAATGATCAACAAAATCAGGCGTTATACTTCTGTTACTGATTTCCCGAGAACAGAGAGAACCTTATGACGCCCCTGCTGGATACACATTCAGACATCAATGAAGCCGCCCTTCGCGCTATTGCCCATATGCCAACGACCAGCTTGCTGGTATTGATGGGCCATGACTTCACAAGCAAATTATCCGATGCTGATTACATGCACATTGCTGTTCTGCTGGCGCAAAAAAGTTACGACGAAGGCGGTTGTCCGATTGGTGCAGTGATCATCAATAACCAAACCGGACAAATAGTTGGCAAAGGCCACAATACGCTGGTTCAGGAAGATCACCCGTACAACCACGGTGAGACCTCTGCCATTCGCGATGCAGGCAGGATAGATTTCAGCCAGACCACCTTGTTTACCAGCCTGAGTCCTTGCGATGTCTGCGCGACGCTCCTGTACATGCGCGGATTCAAGCGGGTTGTCGTCGGCGATATTACCAATGCCTCAGGAAACGAAGATTTGCTGCGGGAAAAAGGGATTCAGGTCGATATTCTGGAAGATAAACAAGGCATTGCACTTTACGCACAATTCCGAAAAGAAAAACCAGAGCAAGATCTTGAAGACTGGAAAGGACTGTGTGCGGTGCATTCGCATTGTGCCTCCTAGCTGACAGATAACCTCATCAATCATCTTTCTGACACAGGAGAACCTCAGTGGACATCATCCGGTGCTGCCAGGCCAGCGATTTAGCAGGTGTACGCGAACTCTACGCAGAACTGCGCCCTCATGACCCCGTATTATCGGAGCCACAGGCCATGAAATGCTGGCAGGATTTACTCAACAGCCCGCACACAAAAATCATTGTTGCTGATATTGATGGCGTGCTGGCATCCACCTGCCAGCTTGGCCTGGTGCCTACCATGACAAACGGGGGTCAGCCTTTTGCCATCATCGAGCATGTCATTACTTCGGCCCAATACAGGCGGCAAGGACTGAGCCAGAAAGTCATCGAGAAAGCCCTCTTACTCGCCTGGGACATGGGATGCTATAAAGTCATGCTGCTATCAGGGGAAAACCGGCCAGAGGCGCATCACCTTTATGAGAAAGTCGGATTTCAGTCAGGTATTGAGCGCGGGTTTGTGATTAAAAATCCTCACATACTTACCCCAGATTGACCTGTGACGATGAGCACAGCGCACGCTTTACTTTCAACAATCCCGCCTGGTTATCAGCTATAACATACGAGGCTGAAACAGGTTACGTTATCTGGATGTCGCTTTGCGCTATTTTAACCGAAAAAGGAAAGTCTCTTGGTAGGAAGAATTGTTGATAAATTGCTGTTTGGCGTCATGCTCATCGCGGCGCTTCAGGTTCCGTTACTGGCCGATCACTATCAGCAATATCTGGCAGGATTATTTGAAGCCACACAATGGCAAGTCAAGGGCTACGAAAACACCGCCAGACAATACGGTTACCCTGATGTACATGCGATGATTGAGCAACACCTGAACAATCAGGAAGCCAGTGTCAGGGCGGACGCCTTACAGAAACAAGCGACCCTGAGCCACTATCAGGACCTGAAATCCGGCATTGTCGTTTTTGAACAAGGGTCACTGATTGAGAAATCAGTGTACATGTTCACACCTGCACGCTTTGACTCGTTAGAAAAAACCATCACCCATTTCAAACCCGGCATTCCACTCTCGCTCAACGGTCTGATGTTTGGTGCCATCCTGGGATTAGCAGCCAATATCCTGCTTACCCTGCCTTTTAGCTTATTGTTCAGGCGTAAACGTCGGGCAAAGTTCGCCGCCAGACGGTCAGTGATATCGTGATTACATGTGGCAGAAAACGCCAGTTTAGAGTGTCTCAGCACCGAAAAAATGGACAGATAGAGATCAAAAAAGCGCGAGTTCATCGCGCTTGAATCATTTAATGAGAACAAAATGAACTTAACGACTCAACCAATCAGTTGATTAAATTTAAAGTCTATAACCCAATAAGTCGCTGAATACATGGCTGCCAGTAGTGCGGCTGTAAAGCCAATGATCAGTTTTGGCGAAATCACACGCCTCAATGGCCGGCTAATAACAGCAGCCTTTAAATTCACTAACTGTAGCTTCTCCTGATCCTGCAGCCTGTCTTCTTTTATCAGCTGGTAAATGGTCTCTGCAATGTCAGCGATTTTTTCGTTACCACGCTCGACACGACCGAATTTCCCCTTAAAACCAACCTGCAACAGAAAGTATAAAAATTCAATAAGTTGCCTGTAACGTTTGGGATCTTGTCTGAGCCTGTCCAGAATTGTATAGAATTTATCACCACCTGACGTTTCATTATGAAACTCAGCAAGCAGGCTGTGTGTACTCCAATTACTTTTCTCTCCCCACTCCTGACTGTAAACCGCTTCGTCAACAGCAGCACAGACACAATAACGCATCACCAGCAGTGATGCTCTGTCTGTGTTTGCGAGTAGCAGTCGCTTCTCGGCGTCTTGAATCTCCCTGCTGATTTTCTCACGCAGCAAGGTAGGATCATCTAACCAGGGAATAGATGGAATACAAGTCAGACAGGCCAGTACCCAGGTAAACTCATCAACCAACTGGTTAATACCCAGTTTTTTGATTTCCAACTGTTTTACCGCAATATTGCGTGGTACTTCCGGAGCCGGCATAACCTCCATTGGTTGGCCGGGCTCAGGCTGAAACAGAACGACTGTTATGTCATCATCGAACTGACTCATAATCTGACAGCCCACATTTGCAATTCAATATTCGGGAAATCGCCGGACACATGCATGGCAATGCCGGATGAAGAAGACAATGCCTTCCACTCATCAGACGCCTTATCCAGCTCAAAATACGTAAAGCCGGCATGGTAAGGCAGCTGACGAGGCACCACTGGCATTGCTTTAATGGCGATACCTGGTAGCTGGAAGTTCACCAGATCACGAATATTTTCCAGACTGCCCACTTTAACCTGGGAGACAAAGCGAGTATGAAGCACATCCAGAGTGACATCAGCTTTCACGGCAAGGATAAAGGTCGTGGTCTGGATAATCTCACGATCAGCAATATTGGCAACACGCACGCCATAGCCTTGCTCTTTCAACACCAGCGGGATTGCCCGCTGCTCTGACATTACGGTCAGGCTGTTGCGGTTCCGGCTGATCAAAGACCACATACAGTCGGTCAGATCACCATGATTATAGGGCGAGAAAGTCTCAGGACGACGGGATGATGTACATAATGTTGCCAGTTCCCCTTCGGCCTGCAGCAACACACGATACAGTGCTTCAGGGTGAACACCTTCCAAACCCGCTAAATGCCAGAAAACCGGCTCCAGCTTGTTCACCACCTGCAGTAGCATAAAATCCGCCACCGAGGATACGCCTTGCTGGTCAACCACACCCAGCCGGCTGACTATGGATTCGGCGCGATGTTTTAGCAAAGAAGCAAATTCGGTAACAAACTTTGTCAGTACAGCGGAAGCTTTAATATCAAGGCAAGTGGGAATGAACTTGTCATCAAGTAATACAGTACCATCACTTTTGACTTCCGAAATTTTCAGAATAGGGATAGACGTAAAAGCCGAACGGTCTTCCGTCTCTAGCATCAAACGGAAATTCAGGCTGCCGACATGAATGGTTGTGGTATCTTCACTGTCGTACAGACAGTCGACTACTTGCTGCTCCTGAAGACGATAGCGTGCACCGTCTCCCGCATTGGTATACAGCTCACCCTGCTCAGACGGTAAAGGACAGCATAAATACACCACTTTATCTACCGTCGATGTGTCCACTTCCAACATTGCCGGCGCCAAGGCTTCAGAAGGAAAAGCAAACGGTGTGCGGTCCTGCAATATTCCTTCCGCAACAGTGACGCCAATTTTGCCCATTTTCAGCAGTTCAGCATTAATCTCTAATCGGCTGATCCCCCAATTTAATGGCGAGCTGAAAGCTGTATACAAACTCACTTGCTGAGAGTGAAAACGGTCCAACTGCTGGAAATGCTGTGGTTTCATGAACATGCCGTCTTGCCAGACAACCGGGTTATGCAATGACATAATGCTTCCTTAGAAATAAATCTGTTCTACGCCTTGTGTACGCTCAACAGACAACACGTTATTCACCAGATTCACGTCCAGATAATAACTCTCCCGCTCTTCAATGGTGTGTATAGTCCGCCAACTTGTCCCGTTAATATCCCGAAAAGCTACTGCAAATCCGACTGCGCGTGTTTCAGGCTGAAGTTTTAAGAATTCCGTGAGTTCCTGGTCTGGCTCGAGCTGGTACTCATACCGCTTAATATATTCATCACCCAGCGCAGCTTTGTCGTTTTCAAATAATGAAAAGAAATCCAAGCTGCGAAACAGCACAGGTGAAGACAGCTCATAGATGCGTAAAATGGCCGGTGATGATGACCCGTTAGGACGCAGGTTCAGACTCTTATCGGTCATAATATGCACTTCTACTTCTGCGGTTTCAGGGATCAGCCCGGTGGTGTCTTTAAACTGCTCCCATACTGCGCACCCTGACAGTGACAGTGCGGTAACCAATGCAAAAAAATAATTACGCATTTTGCTCCTGTAACAATTCTCTGTACTTTGATTCTAGGCTTGCATCAAAGCTGTGTTGTTCCTCGGTCCGCCAATTTGACTGTTGTTCAGAAAAGTACGCCTGATACGCTTTCCAGTTCCGTTGGCTCTTCAGCCATCCCCCGCCAGCCATTTGCCTGGCTTCAAATGCCGCCGGTGACAAAGCTTCCAACTGTTGCTGGAAAATACCTTCACGCGCCTGAAGTAAGCGGGAGCGGTGCGCATCCAGCTCTTCCTGGATATGTTCTATCAACTCATAAGGCTCAAGAATCGACTGCTGGTAAAGCGACATCATACTGTCCAGTAAATGCGGTTTGGCTGCCTCGGATTCACCAGCCATCACCAAAGAGCGATGCAACTCTGCGTTCAGTGAATCCAGGCACCCTTTTAAACTCAGACCCATTTGACGAAACCAGTTCTCATCGCACAGGTGTTGCAACTCAGAGGGGATACCTAAACCTTTCAAAAACGCCTTTTCCGGTTGCAGATCGGATGTTTCAGATCGCTTTGCGATGGTACCTGCTGATTTGGGCTGAGTGGGTTGTTCCGCTACTGAAGGCTGGGTGTACGATGTTAAACGCCCGGCAGGCGCTGCTTGTTGAGTAAATTTATTCTCTGGTGATGAAAAGGTCCCCGCTTTTTCTGAAGCAGGAAAACTGCCATCTTCAACATTCCAGTTTTCCGGAATCAGGCTGGGCACGTCCATTTCAGAGTGGATGCTTTCACTATCGTCAAGAATTTGTCGTTGTGTCGCGTTGTAATCGACAAACTGTCTGGGTTCTTCATCTTCAATCAGAGACTCAGCTTCTTCATTCACTTCCTGAAGATAAGAAAGCGGTTCGGTAGAATCCGCTTTCTTATCTTGGGGCAGGAACAGCTCTTCTATCGTTCCCTCTCCTAACATTTCAGATTCAGGAGGGAGGATCAGGTTTAGACTGTCGACAGGATCATTGCTTTTCATGTCCGGCATAATATCTTCTGCCAGATTAATGTGATGCACCTCATTCTCAAATCCGGCACTGAATTCATAGCGTCCCATCGAAATAGAATCGCCTTCCTGCAGGACTGTCGGCTGACTTTTCAGCGCACGCTTACCATTGATAAAAGTACCATTAGTGCTGATATCATTGAGATAATATTCACCGTTATAACAGGTGATCAGGGCATGAGTCGCCGATAGATATTTATTATGATCATCAAGATGGAAAGCACTCTGAGCACTACGGCCGATTGTTCCGCCCTGACTGTCAAATTCCATTTGCTTTGCCCCGACATATTCTTCCGGGGCACTGTTCACTTTGAGAATGAGGGTTTTGTGCGTCATAAACGATCTTAGAATAGAAACGATAAGGAAAATTCTACGCCGCCAAGACCATCATTGACCGGCACGATCAGCGTCGCCTGAGGAGCAATCTGCAAATGCGCATCAGGGTTACTGCCCATTTTTATCACCATTCCGGCATTAAGCAGTAAGCTGGCTTCGAACGCATTATTATCAGGTAGCTGAGTACCGTACTTGAATTCATCAGCATCGACATGCCAACGTTCACTGTACTCGCTATAGGCCAGTGATATACCCGCGCCAAGGTAAGGCGTCAGCCAGCTCGCCAAGGGAATAGCGTACTGAGGCAGTACACGAAACTCATAATTGGTGACTTCCTGATAAACACCATTCTGGGGTGCAGGAATACTGTCCGCGAAATAATTCAGGCCAAACCACCAGCGCCAGCGGGCACTGTTATCATCGATAGGCCGTGTATGTACCAGTCCCCAGCGAAGACTTTGGTTCTCACCCGACTCACCTTCCTCGGCAGTCGACGTAAAATCATAGTATGCGCCAGTGACACCAAAGCGTTCACCTTTGGCAGAGGCGAAGGAAGTATGAATTAAACAATAAGCTATACAGGCTACTGTAAGAAGACGAGGCATAATGTTCGCTTTCTCTAATTTAAAAACACCTGAAAGATAAACGCATAAAAATATGAATTCAAGGCTTGATTGACGCTATCTTTAAATAAGTCATTTTTCCTATTAGATCTGTCATTTTCACTGTATGAGGTTGCGAATTGACAGAAAAATACAGGCGTGACCGGTCTGCAAAGGCCTCTCACTAAAACGCCAAACAAATCAATAAAAATTGTGAGATACTCCTCCAAAAAAATACAAATAGAAGAAAATTAAGCACAACTCTAATATATTGAATGGAAGTCACAAAAAAGAAGATGAATGATAAATAAACCTCCCCACACTCATGTTAATAAGACTCAATAACTCATCACTTAACTGTAAAAGATATTAAAAAACATAATCTTATCCATAAAAATGAACACAAATTCGTGAGCAGATATTTATCTGTGATCTTTATCCAGCAAAGTCGGCATTCATTTAGTTTAGTATAATTCTTCCGATTACAATGCATTGCACATGAATGTCATAACCGTGTTAAACACACCTAATTTGTGGCAACTAACTGCAGGAAACGACACATTACCTGGCGCCTGACTACATCATGGCGAAAGCACATGAAGGAGTTAATAAAGCTTAAAATTAGTCCGCCTTATTTTTTAGCATCTACTAATAAACTAAACATTAAGTTAGCGAGCAAGAATTCACTTCCTGCCGCAGTAACTCCTTTACTCATAATTACAAGTTTCGAAGTTGGCTATAAAACAATGAAATTCACTGATATTGCACTCAGACCAATATCGGCACAATTGCCTGTTGGTCATGACCCGAAAGAGCTCGATCTCTTTTCTGACTTAAAAAGAAACGTAAATCGATTAAGCAGTTTTGTCTCTCCAGCACCATGGAAAGAGATTTATACCGCTTCCGAATTGCTTCTGACCCAGCACAGCAAGGACTTTCGCTGTGCCAGTTACTACTGCGTCTCTGCCTGCCGTATTGACGGATTAATGGGAGCGGTTAATGGACTCAATGTTCTCAATGATCTGTCCATCGTCTACTGGCACACTGCTTTTCCTGCGGCCAATAAACCGAATGCACGCATCCAGTCTTTTGACTGGGTGGCAGAGCAAATGCCATTGGCGCTGAGCAAAATTAAAGTATCACTGAAGGATCTCCCCTTAGTGGAAGCCGGACACCACCTTGCTCTGAATATTGAGCAGGAACTTCAGCGTCAATTGGGGAAACAAGCCCCATCGCTGGGTCCGGTTCGCAGACAGTTTACTGAATGGAAAGATCAACTTGATGAACAGGCCGAAAAAGAATTAGCCAAACAAAAACAGCGTCAATTGCCAACGCCAGCACCAGCACCAGAAGTGGCAAGTCAACCAGCTGCTGAGCAGCCACCTGTCAAAAAACAGGCGGCAATACGCACTCTGCCGGCCTGGTGTTACTGGCTGGCCACAGTGTTTACACTGGGTTGCCTGGTATTTTCTATTGTCGCAGTCCGGCAATACCTGTACCAGCGTGATATTAAAACTGCAACTGCAGAGCAACTGGAAAGTATTACATCAAGGCTTATCCAGGCGGAGCCCTATTTCAAGCACAGGCTCAAAGAAGAGGTTCTGACCAGAACCCATGATCTGCTGATGGACTGGACGGCTTTTCCTGGACGTGTCTATGAGCACCAGACACTGGAAGAACTGGCAAATAACGTCAATACACTCTATCCAGACTCCATTGCAGCCAAAGAGTCTGTGAGCCAGTATCGGGCAGGTAAAGCGGCGCTGGCTCAGGATTATTTGCTCATCAACGACCAGTTCAAACGAGCCAGAACTATCATAGCTAACGCAGCACTAGTCGATGACAGTGAGAATATCTCAGCGGCCTACCGATTTAGTAATACCCTTTTTCCATTCCTTGGTCGCCTTGATTATTTGGAGAAAGGTCACATAAACCATGACGATATTTTAAAAGCACAAAAAACCTTGAGTGCCTATCAATATCGCCTTATGGAACTCACACATAATTTCGAAAATAAAAACCAATAAAAATTATTCAGGCAGGTTATATCTTGATTAGTAAACTCAAAACGCCAAGAGTATTTATCATACTCTCAGCAGTGCTGCTTTCGGTGATGTATGGCTTATTCTCATATTTCATTATGGCTTTTCCTGTCAGTCATTACCTGACATGGGGGCCAGTGGTCTTCATCTTTAGTGTAGCAATCTTGCTTCTGATCGGTTACGAAGTAAAAAAACGCAAATCACGCTCTACCAGTGATATAGAAACAGAAGAAGAAACCTTGAAGGGGCTATTATCTTCTCTGCTGAAGAGTTCCAGTCATAAACCTATTTACTTACTGTTGGGCAACAAAAAGTCAGGAAAGACATCGCTCCTGACCAGTTCTCATGCCATTAAACCCATAGATCAGAAAAATACGCTGCAAACTGATTACTTTGTCTGGCATGAGTCAGAAAAGGCGATATACATCAAACCGGCTCCACGTCTGATTTATCAAGATACATCGAATACAGATCAAACTCTCTGGAAAGCGTTTCTGGAGAAAATTGTCAGTGTTAAGCCCCGCAAACCATTTGCAGGAAGCCTGTATGTGGTGGATCTTGAATTTTTGATCACTCAAGAAGAGTCTCAGCGCGAGTATATCCTGGATATTATCAATACCCGCCTCAGCGACATCACAGGGATGACCCATACAGCCTTACCTGTGTATGTTTTCCTGTCGAAAATCGACAAACTGAAAGGCTTCAAAGAATTTGTTTCTCTCAGTCCGCTGAAAATGCAGCTTGAGCACCTTTCAATATCACTGAAAGATGCCAAAGGTACACTCAATGACGCCTTTGACAGCGGCTTTTACGCTATTCTGAGCAAGATGGAACAAAGCACGCTTGACTGTGCCGCGATGGAGCGCTCACTGGTCAACAACAGTGCACTGGTGACCTTTCCGAAACAGTTCGAGCTTTGTCATAGAATCATCCGGGATACCCTGAACAAAGTGCGGCTGGAAAAGGACGGATTTCACCTTGTTGACCTGCGGGGTCTTTACTTCACATCCAGCCATCAAGGTGGCCGAAAATACAACCTGCTCGCCAAAGGATGCAGTAATTATTTCAATGTTCCAATGATTGCGTCCGAACACGACCAGTTATCAGAGTCACCTCTGTTCACCCGCTTCATTATTGATGAGCAGGTGCTGCCAGAGGCAAACTTTGCCGGTGAAAACAAACGCCACCTGAGGCAACTCATACGCAGAAGCCATATGACGATGGCCGCTTGTGTCACTTTACTCAGTGTAAGTGGTTACTATTTCTTTACGACCACGCAAAGCAATATTTCCATTATCAACCAGCTTCTGGAAGTCGCTGATAATAAAAGTGATGATCACGAGTTCGCCAACCTGAAAAACCAGTTTGCCGTAACATCGAACGGTATTTTGCCTCTTTATCAGGCCTGGACCAACGCCAGTTATCTTCTGGACAAAAAGCTGATCGATATAAATGTCGATAAACTGGATCAGACGACACAGATTGCCTACCGGCATTTACTTGACAGCATTCACCTGCAGCTGTTGCCGCTGGTAGAAAAGCATATCCAACGGAAACTGGCCAACAGCAACCTTTCACATCAAGACAAGCTCCATTTACTGAAAATGTATCTGATGCTGAATGAAGCGGACAAACGCGATTACAGTTTCCTTCTGAAATCAATTTCGCGTCTACTCACGGATGATTTCGGCTCAGAGGGCGCATACGCCAACATACCTCAATATCTGGCGGTGTACTTCAAAACCAACTTCCCGCCTATTGAGATCAACTGGGATCTGGTTCGTACTACACGGCGAGATCTGCTGTCCCAATCCAAAGTGGATATTGCCTACAGCCAGATTCTCAACAGTGGCAGAGATGCCGATCTCGGCCAGCTCAGCATTCCAAGAGCAATAGGTTTCAATTTTGGTGAAATTTTTGATAATGAAAAAAGCAATCTTAATGAACTGAACATCAACAAAATTTATACCGCAACCGGCTTTACCACTTTCTATCGCCCTTTATCGGAGTCTTTATCGCACGATTTGATTGCCGACAACTGGGTGCTGGGTTTGTCAAATAACACTCTGCCGTCGGACGAAGAGCTTAAAGCCTTTCAGGCCAAGGTGCGCCGCAAATATACTGACGACTATATCAATGTCTGGCGTACAGCCATTAGCGATTTACGCTTTGAGCAGTATGACAACATAGTTGAAATAACCAATGCGATTGACACTCTGTCAGGCCCGACATCGCCGTTAAGCACCATACTGAATCTGTTGTATACCAACACCAAATATTCGCCAGAAGCTGGTGCACTGGCTCAGATGACATTGAAGGATGAACGCCTCAACCAAGCGGTAGATCTGTTAAAAGACTCGGCAGAGAAAGTGATCGAGCCTGACTATGAGTTGATGAAAAGGGTCGAAAAAGCTTTTGCCGTTATCAATACCCTGCAAACCAGTGAAACAGAAAACTCACAAGCTCCGTGGGATCAGGTAATCAGTTCGCTCAGCAATCTGCGAGCCTATCTGAAACAGATCACCGATGCGCCAAATGTACAGCAAGCAGCCTTAATAGCCGCCAAAGCCAGAATGCGTGAAACCGCGGCGGATCCCATTGTTCGCTTGAAGCAGGTCGCTCAAAAAGCGCCCGAACCTGTAAAAAGCTGGCTGAATGAAATCGCCCATCAGGCGTGGGCTGTCTTGCTGGCTGAATCACAATTGGGTATTCAGGAGTTATGGACCAGTAATGTCTACAGTAAATTTGAACTGGTTGGTCAGAACAAATATCCGTTCACCAAACATGCTGAAACTGAGATTTCGCTGACCGATTTCGAAGAGTTTTTTGCTGCGCAAGGCACCCTGGACAGCTTCATTGATGACACGCTTTCGCCTTTCTATGACACAAATTTGTGGCAGGCCAAACGTGTTGATGGCGAAACATTGCAGCTATCGCAAGAAATGATCACCCAGATGAAGAACTACACCATGATCAAGAATGTGCTTTTCGATCCCACGTCGAACAAGTTCAACATCGATTTCAGTTCACGCTTTATCGATCTGGATTCCAGCGCAATACGGGCCAGCCTGAACTTCGGTGGTGAAAGTCTGGATTATTACCATGGCCCGGCAAAGAGTAAACAGTTTGTGTGGCCACCGGAAAGTAACGAGTTTTTCGTGAACGTCAACATTCAGGACATCACGTCCAGCGGCGAGCAACACAGAAAAGCAAAGGAAGGTTTTTGGTCCATTTTCCGACTGTTAAATGAGTCGCAGCTCGAGCCTACATCGGATGGTGGATTCAACGCGGACATTCTTGTTTCAGGGCGACACATGACGGTAAAAATCAAACCGTCTAACTCTAATAATCCGTTCCTTTTACAAGAACTGTATAACTTCTCTGTTCCAAGAGATATCCAATAAGTTGGTAGCTTAGGTTAATCAAAGTCGAGAATAATGATAATGAATACTTTACACAGCAACAGCATTGACCGAATTGATAGGAAGATATTGTCAAACCTGCTGATTAACGGACGTGAATCGATCGCAAATATGGCCCGCAATGTGGGCCTTTCCAGAACCGCCGTCGCTGAGCGGATTACGCGAATGGAGAAGTCCGGTGTGATCGAAGGTTACACGGCCAAAATCGGGACCCAAAAAAGCGCAACTATGACCAGCTGTTACCTGCTGATCAAATGCGAAAATGGCTGGAAGAAAAAAGTGTGCGACAGCCTGAGAGAAATTCCGGAGATTAAATCCATCAGTGTCGTCGGTGGTGGATTTGACATCATCACTTTACTGGAGGCAGCTTCATTACACCTGATGAACGAACTGTGTGATGAAGCAGAAAACATTGTCGGCATTAAGGAGCTGCATACCACAGTCGTATTCCACAGCCCTATTTGCCGCTAAAGCGCCTGCTTCACCCTTAGCCGCTTCATTTCGGCATTTGCCCTCCTGGCACTCCGCCATGCAGTCAAGACTGCAGGTAGCAGAGTGCCAGGTACTCATCTAGACAGCGCCGATGATCACCACTGTCTGTTTATCACCTTGCACGTTACCCAACCAACTGACTTGTCCCAGCCGGTTCGCTTCCTTCGAGCCCAAAATGCTGGCTGGTAATCCATCCGATTTCACTTCCAGTTTCAGATCCCAGGCCATAGGGTCGCGCAATACAAAACGCATCAGCTCTTTGAGTAACCCGTAACCTTGTTCACCCGGCAGGAAGTGACAATATTGCTCATAATCCAATTCATGAAAGACCAGATTAAATTTGCCTGTAATATCGGTGAGGTGATCACCCAAGTGATAATCCTGGCCCAGCACACAGTTCACATGCCCTAAACGGTTCAGCTGTGAAGGGGCAATTTTCACCCGGCGGGGTACCCACTGCTCAATACTGACTTTTGCCAGATTAAAGCAATGGGCCACAATGCCTGACACCAGGTTCGGAGAACGCGTTCTTGAAGATAACTGACCGATATAAGACAGCAGTTTTGCCCGGTCGAAGTTAAAATCACTGTCTTCGCTGAGGTCAGAAGAAATACCAACCAGGTTAAACAGATTACGGGACAGCGGGTCGACCGCCCCGGATTCGTACCGGACATGGTATCGGTATTTTTTCCATATCCGGTACAAGTGTGAGAGATACCTGTGATGAAAGAAATCGAAAAAATCTTTCACCGGGTTGTCTTCGCCTTCCCGGCCGGCCAGCTTTTCTGTATATGCAGTGGGTAAAGGTGAGCCGGTACCGTGCAGACCACCGAAATTCACCGTCAGGCTGGGAACATCCCTGTTATCCCATTGCACAGACTCAAACTGCGAAATATCAGAGCGGGGAAAACCCAACTCAGGCGAAATGCGAAACCGCAGAAACTCCTGCTGCGGTGTTTTCGCCTGGCCTACAGAGGCAAATTGTACGGATGTTTTCTTTTTCTCAGCAGCCTCCAGTAAATAAACGGCCTGAAAAAAAGCATACTCATGGCTGGACTGATTGATCTTATCTATCATATCACCGCCTGTTTGCCCTGATTGCCGTCCCACCGGTACACTTCGCCGGTTTTCACATCAATCACTTCCAGTTCAGAAAATGAGTTAATGCTGGAATACAAAGAGAAAAACTCATTCAGGATAGACACCAGCAGGTACATATCTCCTTCATTGGCAAACATGGATGAATCCATTTGCAGTACAATCTGGTTACCCCGGATCGGTAAGCCACGGAATATACGCTCTATGGGCTTCATGTTAATGGCTTTAATGCCGTTTAAGCGGTTAGCCGACGCGCGCTGAGACTGCCTGTCACTGCGTGAATGAAAGTCGTAAATACTCAGCATCATTTTCAGCACATCAGCATCAATTAAAGACAGGTAGTTCAGTGACATATTGGCAATCAGCTGCCAGTGCAGACTGCTGTCAATTTGCGGGCTGACAGAAACAGTCGGCTTGGTCAGATTGGTGAAATTGGCATAGTTAGGCGACTTATGGGTAGAAAATGTAATGTCACCGGGGGCCAGCCGTTGCGGCAGTTTACCGTTCGTGCAGGTTAATTTAATCAGTACCGTTTCAGTTTCAAGATTGGCGACACCGGCATTGTGATCAAAAAAGGAAATATAGTGTGACAAACCCTTCCCTGAAACATGTTCCGAGACTTTGACATTGTAGTAATGGCGATTGTTATCAATCCCTAA
Source organism: Photobacterium sp. WH77 (assembly GCF_022014395.1). Taxonomy (NCBI): domain Bacteria; kingdom Pseudomonadati; phylum Pseudomonadota; class Gammaproteobacteria; order Vibrionales; family Vibrionaceae; genus Photobacterium; species Photobacterium sp. WH77. Next base: position 67,229 of record NZ_JAKLTE010000017.1, read on the forward strand.
CTGATGCTCAAACGACTCAAACGGCAAATAATCAACCTGACGACGATTTTCATTACTCCAGCCCCGGACCTGATTGACGGAATACACTTCGAAGTTATTTTGCCGGGTTGTTTGCGGACGAACACGGTACTCAGTGCGCTTATGATCCAAACGGATCGGATCAGCATCCAGTTCGAACACATTGGCGATTGGTGTGCAGAACAGCCGCAAATTTTTCTCTCGTATCGTCACTTCTGACGGTAAAGAGCGCGAAAAATTAAACACCAGGCTCATGGTATTCTGGCTGGGTACACCACTGAGCCATTCCAGACCATCGACATCAAAGAACATGAATTTGTCCGGCATCGAAAAATATTCCTGGATTAATCGATAACCGGAAAAGGAATTTGGCCCGTAGGGTAATAAAGCTTCATCTTCTGAAAAACCCACTTTCTTTATACAAGAAGCAGGTAAACGCTGACTTCCTCCTCCCGCAAGCTTGACATCAACACTGTCTAGATAGCGAAATAACCACAAATACAGTATGCGGGAGATATGCAATTCACCGTGGATATGGAAACGTAATTTATCTAACCCAATGCGTGATAACTCTACCCCTGTGTCGGTTGATAAGGTGACATTGAGGTGGCTGTTCGAGCGTGTATTCTGCTGAGTCACGGAATTGATCGACAGTGGATACAAATCGACATCGTAACAGGTGCGGAACTGGCACTGCGTCTCATCGACCTTTTCGCTGGCCATTTCATGGCCACGCGTCACTGTGCTTTTCTGCGATACACTCCCGGCATAGGGGATCATCTGCGCAATGCACATTGAAGGCACAGAACGTAAATAATGCGGCCACAACAGAGATATCAGGGATTGGGTCAGCTCAGGAAGCTCATCATCCAGCTTCTGACGTAATTTGCCGTTCAGAAATGCAAAGCCTTCCAATAAGCGCTCCACATCGGGATCATTGCTGCTTTCCGACAGGAACTTAGTCAGCTGAGGGTGGCTTTTCGAAAACTCAGAACCCGCTTCTTTAAGAAACGAGAGTTCATCCTGAAAATACTTGCTATAAGTCATGTTCGTCGTCTCTACACTGAAAACTTGCCGTCTACACCAACCGACAGATCAATGTTCATTCTGGTTTTCTTATTGTTATGAAAAACTTCACCATTAACGGCAAACCGGAGCTGGAGCGGATCATCGGTGTGGGGAACATATCTCACCACGACGCCGGCTAATCTTGGCTCAAACTTTTCGATGGTGGCTTTCACACTGTTTCTGATTTCCCGGACGATATTGGATTTATCGGCCAAAACATCATTAAAATCAGGCAGGCCATAATCTTTGGCTATCATTGCATTGCCCGAATGGGTATTGAGCAAATCTGCCAGATGATGATGAATCGACTCAATCAGAAACTGTGTCGACTCCACAGCATCATAGCTGTTCTTTGCTTCGCCCATCTCAATGCGCTCGAGTAATCGGTAACCTTTATCCATAGACAGATTTCGAACGGCAGACCATCTTAGAGTCATTCGACCTGACAATAGCTGCCGTTCGCCTTTACTTAGTTTTGATCCAGTTTACCGACCAGAGACAATTCAAAACTGGCGCCCATGTACTTGAAGTGCGGACGCACAGCAAGAGACACACGGTACCAGCCCGGATCGCCTTCAACATCTGATACTTCAACCCTTGCGGCACGCAACGGACGACGGCCACGTACTTCTGCCGGCGGATTTTCCTGATCAGAGACGTACTGACGAATCCACTTGTTCAGTTCAATTTCAAGATCAGTACGCTCTTTCCACGATCCGATCTGCTCACGCTGCAGCACTTTCAGATAATGCGCCAGGCGGTTGATAATGAACATATACGGCAGCTGAGTCCCTAACTTGTAGTTCGTTTCAGCGGCTTTACCTTCTGGTGAGTTACCAAAGAATTTTGGCTTCTGCACAGAGTTGGCTGAGAAGAATGCCGCGTTGTCAGAACCTTTACGCATCGTCAGTGCAATAAAACCTTCTTCAGCCAGTTCAAATTCACGGCGGTCAGACACCAGAACTTCTGTCGGAATTTTGGTTTCAATGCGACCCATCGACTCAAAGTTATGCACCGGCAGATCGTTCACCGTACCGCCGCTTTGAGGACCGATGATGTTCGGACACCAGCGGAAATTCGCAAAAGAATCGGAAATACGGGAAGCCAGCGCGTAAGCAGAGTTACCCCACAGATAATGATCATGGCTGCCTGATACCGTTTCGTTGTAGTCAAACGCCTTAATCGGGTTATCTGCAACAGAATACGGCGCACGCAGCATGAAACCTGTGGTACACAGGCCCAGATAGCGGGAGTCTTCATGTTCACGCAGACCGCGCCATTTAGTGTACTGAGGGCCTTCAAACACCGATTTCAAATCTTTCAGGTTTGGCAGCTCTTCATAGCTGTCGACACCAAAGAACTGTGGACCCGCAGAGGTAATGAAAGGTGCGTGAGACATGGCACCTACGTTCGCCATGTATTCCATCAGTTTGATGTCCGGTGAGGTTGACGACATCTTAAAGTCACAGATAACCGCACCCACTGGCTTACCACCAAACTGACCGTATTCGCGGGTATAGATTTGCTTGTACAGACCAGATTTCACCACTTCCGGGGCATCATCAAAGTCATCAAGCACTTCATTCTTCTTCGCTGAAATGACTTCGATCTGAATGTTCTCGCGAAAATCAGTCTGATCAACCAGGTACTTCAGTCCACGCCAAGAAGACTCAATGGCCTGAATTTCCGGCGCATGCAAAATGGCATCGACTTGAGCCGACATTTTCTGATCGATTTCAGAAATCATCAGATCGACCAGCGACTGATCAACTTTATCGGATACATTTTTGCTCAGCAGTTCAGAAATGAATGCTTCAACGCCACGTTTTGCAACATCAAAACCTTCATCAGATGGCTTGAGCCGGGTTTCATTCAAAATACTGTCTAACAGTGAGCCGGATTCAGCCAGTTGTGCATCCTGCTCCGGAGTCATAGCTTCAGTTGTCATGTGCCACCTGTTTATTCTTCGTTATTAGAGTTGATGCTCAGCTCGCTGAGCAGCTTGCTGCGTGCTTCATCATCCTGCAGCACCTGCGCAATACGTTTGCGGAATGCCGGCACGTTACCCAGAGGACCTTTAAGTGCGACCAGAGCTTCACGCAGTTCCAGCAGGCTGCTCAATTCAGGCACCTGGCGGGCAACGGCTTCCGGTGAAAAGTCTTTGATATTTTTAAAGGTCAGATCAACGCCCATTTGTGCGCCTTCTTCACCGCTTAAACGGTTATCAACGTTGACTTTGACATTCGGTGCATAGGCACTCAGCACGTCATTAAAGTTATCTTTATCAATGTTGATCGGATCACGGTCTTCAATTGGGGTCTCGTCATCACGACCCGTAAAATCACCAATCACCATCATGCTCAGGGGAAGTTCGACTTCTTCCTGAGCATCACCTGTCGCAGGAACATATCGGATATTAATTCGCTCTTTAGGAGCGACTGAACCATCTTTAGACATAACTTGTCCTTCTTAGCAGCTATATGTTAATGAACGGCCGCGAGCCATTCTCTGTACTTAGCGGGAAACGCATCTTCCCGTGAATAAATTTGAGTCAGCGTTAAAGACAGTAACTGCTCCAGTTCGGCATCCAGAGTCGGTTCCCAGTAACTCAAATTAATGCGTTCTCTTTCTGGCCAGATCACTTCCAAATGCGGCAGCGCAATACTGTGCAGCCCGTTATGGTGCAGTAACCTGGCCAATTGCAGATGCAAGAGAAATTTTGAACGCCCTGACTGAGCGTCATCCAGTAACGAAGAGGCTGAAACCAAAAGCTGTCCCAGTTCAGCACCTTCAAGAATGTTATCCCCGCTGTCACCCAGCAGCTCAGCGAGCCCTTCATGGCTGGAGGACGCGGACGTTACTGACGGCGCCGCCAGCCATTGGCGGGTTGCCTCATCAGCAAATGGGGTTTCGTCGTCAAACCTCAGCGCGTCGATACCGGTTAACCGTGTGGTAAAACGCCGTGTCTCTTCGCGCACGGACTCTGCAGCCTGGTAAAATCCCAGCTGTTTGAGCATGTCATGCATCAGGCGCTGGCCGGTCAGCCAGAACGGGGTATTGCGCAGGCTTTTTTCAAGCCGGCGGTAATGTTCAGAAGCCGACTGATTGACCAGTGCCGACTCATAATCCGACAAGGTATCTTTGCTCACCGGCAGTCTGAGCGGCGTTTTTCCTTCGGCATCGTGAGGAGGCAATTCATCAATGTCCATCCAGGTCACAAACCGGCCCACCTGGTAGGCAAGCGACATGTCTGGGCTCTGGTGCAGTAAATGTTCTGCCATCTGCTCCAGCGATTTTTTATCCGCCTCACCACTCAAGACGCTGGTCTTGGCTAGAGAAGCAGATGGCGTTACTTTTTGCGTCGGTGCAGCGGAGGCAGACACAGGTTCTGGTCTTGAAACCGCTTTAGGCTCAACCACAGATGCCGACCCGTCTGCCAACTGGCCATTTTTTGGTTCTGCTACGGGCTGGGGTGATGCCGCCGGTTCCCCGAGAGAATTGCTACTGGTGGTCAACGCGTTGCGCGCATTGATCAGGGACGCCTCTGAGCCTTCAAAGGCCTCACCCATGGCAAAACTAATGTCCTGGCACAAGGCTGCGCAGGCTTGCAGCTCAGACTGGACAGGATTGCTGAGCTTGCCTGCAATCAGTTCAATCTGGTTATCCAGCCATTCGATAGCGCCATCCCGGCCACGCGCTCGTGCCGGGTACAGCGAACTGCCATACTGTTCCAGCGCAGATTTCAGTAAAGTCAGTCCGGCCTTCAGCCCTTCGCAACCGTAATGCTCTGCCCACGCGCGCGCGATGTAAGCCATGGCTTTCAGATCTTTACTGTGTTGTAACAGTACAGTGTCAGCCTGCTGTTCAACGACTTGCCAATCCACCGTTTCACCAAATAATGAACCGAACTTTTTGACTTCCGCTTCCATCAGCTCGTAGCACAGTTCATAACGGGCATCTTCACCGACCGGAAGCCCGGCATCGATTGGTGACAACAGTCCATCTAATCGGGCATTGAGTTCACTCATGTCTCCCACTCCCAGTCAGGCAAAACAACAGACGTAACATTATTGGCATTGATACTGAGTGCCCCGGCTTTAAAGCGGCTGGCCTGGCTTGCTTCAATATCCTGTTTAAGCTGGGCTTTGATGCTGTCCACTCTGTCAGGCGCAAAGGTTTTCACATCCTGATAAGCCTGCTGAATAATATTTTTTTCGACGACCAGATCGGACTGCAGAGACTGGCGGAGTATGTACTCACCGCGGCGTGCATATAGCAAAGCTCCCATACTCCGGATGTCCTTACTTTCGGGAAACACCTGCTGGGCACTTTCGATCAGGCCGGCGGCATCTTTAAATTGCGCTTTATCCATGAGCTGCGATACCCGGGATAGAATTTTGGTGACAGTCTGATACCGGACTTCGTGCGAATAGTAATACGCGTTGGCCGTTGCTCTTTTCCATGACGCTTCAAACGCTTTACGGGCAAACACCACATCGCCCAACTCCAACAGATTCAAGGCTTCTTCTGGCGTTACTGCGTTTTCACTGTATAAACTGGCGTTTTGCAACAGGGTATTAATTCTCGCCTGGGCACTCGACAGCTGCTTTTCAATGTGAACTTTGTCGCTGTCTTTACCGCCCTGCATTAATCGCCGCATGACGATTAATTCATTCTTGATGGCCTGCAATTGATCACGACGTTCTGCATTGGTTGCTCTTTCCTGCTCAAACACCGGGCTCATCTGCTGATAAATCAGCTTTTCCTGCGCTGATTTTCTGCGGTCATATTCTTCAACTACCGAGACGGCTGTCTTTGATAAATCTGGCGTCTCTGAGGTAAATTCATTCAGAAACTGGTAGCTATACCAAGAAGTATCATCAGGCTGAAAAACCTTGCCGTCATAAGAAAAGCTGGCTGGCTGGCTGCTCTGATAGCTATCGCGTGCAAAAAAATAAGCATGGCGAATCACCAGAAACGCCACCAGCACCAGCGTGGCACCAATGAGAGTAATTTCTAACGAACGCCACCCATCAATCGCATTCACCAGGTCGTGCTTTCGTCTGCTCAATACCAGATCGGCATTGCGCATATTGTTAAAAATAGGAGCATTGGACAACGGCGTTTCTGTGTCAATCTGACCCAGGATCTGCGCAAAATGAATCGGCGAAAAACCATGACTGCGTGGTTTGCCTATCACGGTTTTAATGGCTTTCCAGGCATGTGGCGGAATGACCACTGGCCGTTTCTGACCGGTTATCACTTCGCCAATCTCCGGGCTTGCCGCTACGCCCAGAAACAGGCAATAGGCCATGACTGCCAGGGAATACACATCATCTTCAGGTTGCCCGATTCCGGAGCGGATATAGTCGGGTGAGGCATAATTCAGACTGGCTTCCACATGATCATTGGTTTCACCGGTATATTGTGCAGCGCCAAAATCAACCAGACGAACGGCATCGTCAGCACCGATCAGCACATTAGAGGGCTTCACATCCAGATGGCACACACCTTGTGTATGGGCATAGTCCAGTGCACCGGCCAGCTGGTAAATCAGCCAGGCAATATGGTCGGCACGAAAACCACCGTGGCTGTGGCGACTGACTTTCTGGGCCAGATTTTCCCCGCTTACCCATTCCATGAAGAAATAAGGCGTGGAAAACTCATGTCCGACTTTGATGTACTTCACAACATTGGGGTGCTGACAAACCTCAAGCTTTGTTGCCTCGCTCAGCAATGCCTTTTCAGCGCCTTCATTGCCCCGCTGTAATATCGACTTACAGCAAATGATTTTATTCGGATCGGTTTTATCGGCTAATTTATACAGCACAGTGCCACGACCCGGCTTGGTGATCGTCTCAAGAATATCGAACTTGGCTCGCAAGCTTTCCTCAAGAGAAGGTCTGCTCGCAAGATCCAATTCCTTTTGACGTTTCTTTTTCTTTATCAGCGCGCGGTGAATGACATCGTCAATCACAGACACCTTTTGATTGCCAGATTCAGACAAAGGGAAAAACCAGCCATAAAACCAATAGATGGCGAGAGTTTAGAGTTGTCTTATTAAGCATTTCAATAGCCGAATAACATTCCGACTTTTTGATGGTCAAGAAAGTCATTTTCACTATAAAAAAGCTCATAATGAAACAGGGTGATGAGTGGCTTTTGCACAGGTAAATCGGCCTGAAATAAAGGGATGTTGACATTGATCCCAAATAATTTTTCCAGCCATAAATTCAAGCAGCTTGAAATAAAAAATAAACTTTCATTGCCACTTAATTAAATTTACAACATGGCCGTTTATATCCATTTATTTTTAATATTCTCAATTATTGACCATTGCTTCTTTGACATGCTTTTTAACGGGTCATCGCTGTTTTTATTATTATCAAGCTACCCAACCGGATTCAGGCTTGCTGATAGATGGCACTTTAATTGTGTAGTGTGATGAAGTTCAACGAAAAAAGGGCTATGAAGCCCTTTTCGATTCATATCCAGACATTGTCAGAGAATGAATGTTATTTCACAACCAGCTCTACCCGCACGTTGCCGCGCGTCGCATTCGAATAAGGGCAAACCTGATGTGCTTTTTCAGCAAGTTGAGTCGCCGCTTCGCGATCCATTCCCGGCAGTGAAATGTGCAGCTCGACATCAATTGCAAACCCGACACCGGCAGGATTTTCACCGATCCCGACCTGCGCTGTCACACTTGGCTCACCAGGTAATTTGATGCTGTCCTGAGCGGCAACAAATTTCATTGCACCGATAAAACAGGCGGAATAGCCTGCTGCAAATAACTGCTCAGGGTTAGTGCCTTCTCCTCCCTGGCCTCCCAGTTCGGTTGGCGTGCTGAGTTTCACTTTCAATTTACCGTCCGCTGACTCCGATGCTCCGTCACGGCCGCCAGTCGATGTTGCTTGTGTTGAATACAGAACTTTCATTACTTTTCTCCATTGAGTGAATGCGATAGTTCAATGACGGTAGAACACATCCTGCTGGAAAGGTATTCAATGCCATGCCTGGCCTCTCTCCAATTGCCTGAACCGTCAAATTCTTCTGTAGAAATAACTGTAGCTGAGTCTCTGAGAAATGACGTTTGCTCAGTACCCCAATTGCCGGTTTTGCGCCTGATCCCGGCACTGTGATCATCGGTGACTCAGAGCCACAGGCTGCATGACCTGATCGTAATCGCGCGGATTGAATCGCCAGTAGAGACAGGCAGTGATCACCACCAGCCCCAAATGCAGCAGCCAGCCAGACACAAACGAACCCGTCATATCATTCAGTAAGGCAATCACCCAGGGAGCAAGGCCAGCAAGAATAAATCCGCCGCCTTGCATCAGCGCGGCCAGTGTGCCTGCCGCTTCAGGCGCTTTGCTGTGGTCTAACGCAGTCACGATGATCAATGCAAAACTGCCTCCCAGCCCTGCACCACACATCCCGACCCACAACATAGCCATTCCGGCCGGCCAGAGTGCCAACCCACAAAAGCCTACCGACTGCATCACCAACGTCAGCATGAGCCACCAACGTCTGTCCGTTTGCTTTCTTGCCAATACCGGTAGTCCCACAGCGCTGATTGCCTGACAAACAGACATCACAACAATCAGTGTGGCACTGTCAGAGCGCTCCCAGCCCAGTGACTGATAATACGGTGCCAGCCAGGCGACCAGGGTGGAATAACCGCCATTGACCAAGCCAAATGCAGCCATCAAAGACCAGGTGCGAGGACGGTGCAACAAAGTCCGCACCTGCGACATAGCCGGCCGGTTTGTCTGAACTCCTGTTAAATACCGCCAGCCAGCCAGGAGCGCAATAAAGACAGGCACCGCCAGCAGCCCTAACGATTGACGCCAGCTCAATCCAGCATCCATGAGATGCGGAATACTGTAAGCACCCAGTGCACCGCCCACCATCAGGCACGCCGAATACACACCCGTAATGGGCGCAACCTGCCGGGGAAACGAGGATTTAATCAAGCCGGGCATGGCTGACTGTACGAATGCCACGCCCGCCCCGCACAACACAGCCGTGAAGATGAACATCAATCCATCCTGCACCCAAATTCGCAACACGGAGCCCAGAAACAGGACCGCCAGAGCAATCAGCATCCCTTTCCGGATTCCCCAGGCGGCTTGCAGTCCGGGCGAAACAAACGCACCGACGCCCATCAGCAGCATCGGTAACAGCGTCAGTAAAGAGGCCGAATACACCGTCATGCCTAACTCAGGCATGATGGTGTTTAAAATAGGACCGGGAGCCACCAGAAAAGGTCTGAGATTCAGCCCGATGAATACAATCAGGACAAGTATCATCCAGCCTGAGCGATGCTGAGCATACTTGGCAGCCGGTATCATGATTGGGTGTCAGGAAGTGTATTTGCCACCTGCCACTTTTCATACAGATGGTGCTCAGCCTCCGCCGCTGCCGGATCCGGTTGATGCGCGATCACCGCCCAGCTTTGCTGTCCAACAGGCACAGACAGCTCGCGTGCAATCGCAGCGGTAGACAAACCAAAAGATTCCGCCTGTTCATTCGAGTAAGCAAACACTATCTCTGTCACACCGGACATGCGCATCGCGGCTAAGCACATAGGACAGGGCTGACCGCTGGCATACACTTTACAGCCATCCAGCCGAGGGGATTGGAGCGCCTTTCCGGCTTCACGTAATGCCATCAGCTCCGCGTGAGCCGTCGGATCACACTCGGCCTGCATCCGGTTTACCCCTGTCGCAATCACTTTTTGGTCTTTTACAACGACTGCGCCAAAGGGGCGTCCGCCTTCTTTCACGTTCTTCTCTGCCAATAAGATAGCTTGCGATAAAAATGGGTTCATACTGCGCCTTTTGCTTACGTGTGACTATGACTGGATACAATACACAGGATAAACCGACACTATACGTATTGTCCTGAGTACTCTGAAATTAAATGATGCACTGGCAAGTATTCGAAAATCAAATACTGAGCATATTCTGCTCAGGATCTCTCGCCAAAAGACACCACTGCTTTTGGCGGGAGATCTTTCCAGAAGCTATAGTCAATACAACAAGGTAAGCGCTTACCTCATGCTTGTTACACAGGATTGGCTCATGCAAAAACCCAACACCATCATGAAAGAACTCGGGTATTTAGGGCTGGTCCCTTTTGTTATCACCGCCCTGCTTGCTGTTGCCGACATCACGCTTTTTAACCTGTCCGGGCAACAAATGTTCATTGCTTACAGTGCGGTTATCCTGAGCTTTTTATCCGGGATCCTGTGGGGCAATGCCATCGACCATATTTCCCATACACTCAGCCGCAATGCCCTGATATTGAGCAATCTGTTTGTGCTGCTTGCCTGGGCGGCCATCCTGCAAGGCCATAAACATGACCTTATCGCGATCGGTTTACTGGCACTGGGTTATGCGGCCGTCTGGTTTGCTGAGAAGCTCATCCGGCAAACCGAAGGGGAAGTGAACCCTAAGGGGTATCAGACCTTGCGTGGCAGACTGACTGCAGGCGTAATTGTTTTGCATGGCGTGGTGATGCTGATTTAATTGATACAAACGAGCCTGAACAGACAAACCGAGACCGCTCCAGTTGGAACGGTCTCGTTAATAAGCCTGATGTTTTCTCTTGCAGCAAAGCTCGCTTATTCTGGTTTGATATTCTGATTCATTCTGAACAGGTTATGGGGATCGTATTTTTTCTTCAGTGCAACCAATTTCGTGTATGCATCCCCGTACGCGAAAGCCACACGATCACTTTCATCCTGAGTCAGAAAATTAATGTATGCCCCGGCGCTGGCGAAGGGTTGTGATTGAGAAAAGAATTCCCGCGCCCAGGCAATGCAGGCTTCATCTTCGGCGGCGGTGTCCCAGCGCCCGTGTACATTCATGACATAGCGTGCATCACGGCTGGCGTATGCCATGGCATCGGATGAGACTTTTTCTGTCTGACCGCCAATGGTGCCGATAAATATCTCGCACTGGGGTGACGGCAACTTGCCGGCGAATTCAATCAGCACATCCAGGACTTCATCTGATAAATGGGTAAAGTTGTGCGACTTCCAGTAATTCCGGGCACCTTGCGCCAGTAAAGGGTCAAAAGCCTGCTGCCAGGCAACATAGGGTTGCACGCCAACATGCTCACCGTAAGGTGTACCGAAACTGCGCAACGGCGCAATCAGTTTTTCACCTTCTGCCGGATCGCCAAAATAGCACAATGCCAGCGCGATCATTTCTTTGCCATGAACCGTTTCCGGCAAAAATGGCAAAGGCGGCGCTTTGCGTGTCACCATCCAGACATTCAGCGCTTCTGGCATGGACTCGGTAAAGCGGGCAAATTGAGTCAGAATGGATTTTGCCTGCTCAAACGGGAAGACGATCAGCCCGCTCAGCACATCCGGGCCAACAGGGTGCAACTGAAACTCAAAACTGGTGACAATACCAAAGTTACCGCCGCCGCCCCGTAATCCCCAGAATAAATCAGCGTTTTCAGTCTCGCTGGCTTTCACCTGTGTGCCTTTGGCAGTCACAACATGGGCAGAGAGTAAGTTGTCGACCGTCATACCGTGCAGACGGCTTAACCACCCAAAACCGCCGCCCAGAGTCAGGCCTGCCACCCCTGTGGTTGAGTTAATACCGAAAGGAGTAGCAAGGCCGTATTTTTGTACCGCGGCATCCACATCGCCCAGCGTACACCCAGGTTCCACCATCACCTTGCGGGTATTCGGGTTCACATGCACCGCCTTCATCAATGACAGGTCAATCATGATCCCGCCATCACAAACCGCGTTACCGGCAATATTGTGTCCACCGCCGCGCACAGACAGCAGAAGGTCATGCTCACGGGCAAAATTCACCGCCTGGAGCACACATTCCGCCGAAGTACAACGAGCAATGAGAGCCGGTTTACGATCAATCATCGCGTTCCAGATCTGCCGAACCTCATCATATTCATCATCTTTGGGGACTATCACCTTCCCCTGAAAATGCACCCTGAATCTATCAATGGATGCAGCCTCTAGCTGGCTCATACCCGCCTCCGCGTCATTCATTGCCTGGACCACATGCACAGAGTGCTCGCTCAGCCAACTATGGTTTATGGCGCAGGCGCACCACGGCGACCCAGAACGGATCCCGTGTAATTAAATCAACCTATCAATAGAGTAAAACCCATTCATGGGTGGCGGTGTTGTCCCTTATTGAGACGAAGTACAGGATTGGAGAATTGACGATTTGCTTCTGGCTGAAGAAGTACTCGGCTGACTTGATTCAGGTTCTTCACCCTATCTCATTTTGCCAAGGTTCAAGCGAAAAAAAACCGCTGATAGTTCAGCGGTTTCTTCGAATGTGGCGGAGCCAGAACAAGGTATAGAGGGATTTTCAAATCCCGGAAAACATCATCTGAAACCCAATAAAAAAAGCCCCGACTAGGCGTCCCCGTCTGATGACGAGGCTTTCGAATGTGGCGGAGAGATAGGGATTTATCGCTCGCAGGCTCGCGCCCCTTCGGGCGTTGCCTGAAAGGCAACGTGGTCTCGCTTCGCTCGGCTGAACCCTTCAAGGCTTCTTCACCCTATCTCATCTTGCCAAGGTTCAGGCGAAAAAAAACCGCTGATAGTTCAGCGGTTTCTTCGAATGTGGCGGAGAGATAGGGATTTGAACCCTAGATACGCTATTAACGTATGCCGGTTTTCAAGACCGGTGCTTTCAACCACTCAGCCATCTCTCCGTAAGTGCGGCGAATAATACGTGGTGATGGTGGTGCTGTAAAGTAAAAAAAGTTCAAGTGCTCAATAAGCCGCCAGGCGGAAAGTTAACTGATGGCTTTAGTCTCAGCCTGCATCAAAAAACACCACCTAAGCTAAGTCTGACGCTACAAATCCCTGATACTGACCAGTGTCATTACGGACAATATCGCGCAAAGCAACAGGGTGAAGATGATGTGTGTCCAGTTGTAACTTGTCTGCCCAGATAAATTCAAGGTGGGGTTCTTTTGAAACAACAGCTGCCGGCACATCAATTCCTGCAAGACGGGCGCGAAACACCAGCGCGATTTCCATTTGATGCTGCCCGTTTTGCTGCCAGTCATTTTCAGCGATACCGATCAGATCCCCGATCTCTGCTGTGAGTCCCGTTTCTTCGCGGATTTCTCTTGCGACAGCCTGCACTGCCGCTTCTCCGGCATCAACATGACCGCCAGGGAGAAACGTGAATGCCTCCCCAACCCGTTTTACCAGAAGTACTTTTCCCTGCACTTCTATCAGTGCCCGGGATGCATAGTGTAATCCCAACCTTGCCACCTCTGTGGTTACTTTACTATGCATATAGCTTAACGGCTTGAGGATACCGCGGCAATCAGCGCTCAGGTTATGCTCTTGCTATAGTTGTGCTAACCTTCTGCCTTCATTCACCTTACAAGGTTTAGAGAGATGAACATTTTCAGTAACTTCGAAAGCGGCAATATTGATGTTGTAAAAGCCGACCAGCCTGGTGATATTCAACTGCGAATAAAAAAAGACAACCAGTCTGATTTCTACCAGTGGTTTCACTTTCGTCTGGAAACTCAGGCTCAGGTTGAACATGGCTTCGAATTACAGGATTTAGCGAAATCTGCCTACCCGGAAGGCTGGAAAGATTACGATGTTGTAGCATCTTATGACCGTGAAGAGTGGTTTCGCATCCCGGCTGAATTTGACGGCGATACCCTGCGCTTTAAAGTGATTCCTGAACAGCGCTCCATGTATTTCGCCTACTTTGCCCCCTACAGCTACGACAGGCACCTGGATTTGCTGCATCAGGCTCAGATGAACTTCAACTGTGAACTGGAAACCCTGGGCAGCACGCTCGATAACAATGACATCAGCCTGCTGACAATAGGCGAGCCAGGCGAAGGTAAGAAGAAGATCTGGATTATTGCCCGCCAGCATCCGGGCGAAACCATGGCAGAGTGGTTCATGGAAGGCCTGCTGCAGCGCTTACTTGACGAAACCGACACTGTCGGCCGTGCGCTGCTTGACCGTGCCGTCTTTTACATCGTGCCGAACATGAACCCGGACGGCAGCATCAGAGGCCATCTGCGGACCAATGCGGCAGGAATCAACCTCAACCGTGAATGGCTGACACCCAGCATGGAGAAAAGTCCGGAGGTCTTCCTGGTACGGGAGCGTATGCTGAAAACCGGCGTCGACCTGTTTCTCGACATTCATGGTGATGAAGCCATCCCATACAATTTTGTCGCTGGCTGTGAAGGCATACCCTCTTATGATGAGCGCCACGCCACGCTGGAAAACAACTTTAAACAAGCCTTGCTGACGATTACGCCGGAATTTCAGGATGAATATGGCTATGACAAAGATGCACCGGGCGAAGCCAATCTGAACATGGGTACCGCTTGGGTTGGTGAGCAATTTAAGTGTCTGGCGTATACCGTTGAAATGCCATTTAAAGATCACAACCTGCAACCGGATGCCTTTTACGGCTGGTCGCCGGAGCGCAGTCTGGCTTTCGGTCAGGACATGTTAGCCGCAGTACGTGTGGTCGTTGACCAACTGCGTTGATTATTGCGGCCTGAGAAATGCAAAAGCCAGTCTTCGGACTGGCTTTTTAGCACTTGGATGGCGCATTATTCAGCCCGCATTTTCTCAGGCTGGAACGGCGAAAGATACTCTGAAAACGGTTTGTGTCAAAGTAGAATTTTATCCCGCCAGCGACTTCATCTCACAAATACGCCATTGGTCACAAAGCACGATTTCTTTGCTTTGACGCTGTCTGAAAGCTCTGATAAAGATATGCCTGATCTCGACGCATAGTGCTTTCAGGAGGTAATTGTGTCTATCAACTCACTTGAATATCTGGAAATGGCTGATGCCGCTAACAAGTGGGATCAGCAAGACGAAACAGCATCATCTGCTAAAGTCTCTGCTAATAAACGTCAACAAGCTGCTGCACGCCGCCGTATCGAAATGCTGCGTGACATCCGTGAATGCGGATTAACCATTGAGGAAGCCAAAGAGCTGGGTTTATTACACTGAAAACCCACACTTAACTCTACCGATCTCGTCATGGCTAATGTGCTCTCTTGCATTAGCCATGAATTGTCACCACCTCATCATCGTTTTTTTCTATTGCAATAATTGCCCGATCCCCTCTTTTCTGAGCGACATAAAATCAGTACATTGAGCCCATATTGAGACAGATGGAAATTGATTATGTCGACTATCACTACCCGATGCCCGCATTGCCAGGGCCTGAACCGTATTCCCGTTGAACGTATTAATGACAAAGCCGTATGTGGTGCATGTAAAGAAGCACTGCTCGACGGAAAACCATTAGAAGGCACCACAGATAACTTCCAGGCTGTGCTGCAAAGTGAACAAGCCGTTGTGGTCGACTTCTGGGCACCCTGGTGCAACCCTTGCGTGGGTTTTGCCCCTGTTTTCGAAGATGTCGCAGCTGAGAGAGCCGGACAGGTGCGCTTCGTAAAAATTGATACCGAAGCTCAGCAGGCGCTGGCGGCGCAATACCGTATCCGCAGTATTCCTACCATTATGGTCTTCAGACAGGGCAAGCTGGTCGATACCATCAATGGCGCACTGCCAAAATCTCACTTCGACCAGTGGCTGAATCAGGCACTGGCAAAATAACCCTTTCCGCATATATAACGTGATAAATGACGCAGTATCTTTCTTATTAAAGATACCGCGTCATTGTTAGCCTCTGTATTCCTTCACTTTTTCGAGTACTTACCTATACTTAACGTCATAAAAATTATGTGTTTGGGTAATAGGTGTTGATGATATGCAAAAGCACTTTTCTCGCGCGTGTCTGGCTTTTACAGGCCTGTTCTGGCTGTCGGGATGCAGCAGTTTATCCTCGCTGGGATTCAGCAGTGACTACAGTATGTATGACACCGCCCAGGAATTTATTGACGAAAATGAGGTTCGCTCCAACGGTGCCGTGGTTGACAAAGGGCAGTATTACCCCAAAAGCGCCTACTCTTATACCTACCGTTATTGCAGTAACGGCCCGGAGCAGGCCGCGGAAGATATCGCGCAGTTTCAGAATCTGGCCAGGCAAGTTTGTGACCTCAACAATGGCCAGCTCAATCACCAGGAGACAGGCACCTGGTGCGTAGTAAACACCAACACAGCCGAGGAATACCCTTTCTTCTCAGCCAGTATCAGCGGTACGGATCAATGGGCAGATCTTTGTCTCGACGGCCCATTCGTGACGCTGAAAGTGATCGAAAATGATGGCGCACCGGACGATGAATGGTACAGCTCGGCCATTGTACTGGGCTACCTGCCTTACACGGCTGAACGCAGGCTGCTGGATGCACCCGCAGCAGCAACCGCGCTGATTGAGCCAACCAGAGCACCGGCTGCGAATGGCGCCTGGACAGAAGAAAGCGAACACATTTATACCAGTGTCGGCGAAAATGTCTGTCTGTATGAAAGGCCGCGCAACAGCACGCTGGGTTACACCTACCGAGGTACTGTCCGAAATGCCACCGATGGCAGAGTGAGGGTATTGGTCACCGAAAAATACAAAGGTGATATTCGGACAGCGCCAACCTTAGAGCGCTTAGACTGGCATGAAGAAGCCTATATCACGGCAAGTGCCAAGGCATGGTTTGTGTGCTCGTCGTGAATTGGCAACGACAGCCCCGATGGACTCCACTTCGCAGAGAACGGCGTCAAGCCATTGATTTATAAGACACAAAAAACCCGGCCGTTGCCGGGTTTAACTTGCGAGACAGTGAAAATCGCTAGACGACAAATTTCTTCATTGCACTGTTTAATTCATCCACCTGGGATTTGATGGACTGAGAAGTTTGGTTGGCATTGTCGCAATTGCCGGACACATCGTCGGCAGAAGATGACAGCTGGTGCACCAGCTCAGCAACAGACTGCGACACATTCGACTGTTGTTCTGTCGCAACCGCAATATCACTCACTTTCTGCGACACCACCTCCATGTAGCGAACCGTATCTTTGAGCATCTCATTGGCCGTCGCAGTATGCTCTGTACCTACCTGAACCAGAGACTGGCTCTGTTCGATAACCTGCACGACCTGATGTGTGGACGCCTGAAGTGCTTCAACAATGGCGTTGATCTCTGTCGTAGATTCAGTCGTGCGCTGGGCCAGCAGGCGGACTTCATCAGCAACAACCGCAAAACCGCGACCTAAATCGCCGGCACGGGCCGCTTCTATCGCCGCATTTAACGCCAGCAGATTAGTCTGCTCTGCTACCCCCTGAATCACTTCCGTGACATGTTCAATGCGGTCACTGTCTGCCCTGAGTTGCTGAACCATGTCACTGGCCTGCGCCACCAGCGTATTCAGCTCTGTCACTGTCTGCTGGTTCTGATCCAACGCCTGCTCGCCATTCACCAACAGGGAAGCCGAGTGGGCAAGATCGTCAGATGCCGCCTGGGTATTTTGTGCCGTTTCATGGGCCGTAGCGGACATTTCTTCTATTGCTGTCGCCACAGAGTTGATCCGCGACGCCTGATCGTTCACTTCACCTGCCGTGTCAGCATTGGTGGCAAGCAGCTGATCCATGCTGGCATTCACCGCGTGCGCTTTGGTCGACACCCCGGTGACTAAGCCAGACAAAGCGACGGACATACGGTTCACCGCATCGATCAGTGCCGCAATTTCATCAGAACCTTTATTTGCCAGCGCTGTACCTGAGAAATTACCGTGCGATATTTCTTCAGCACGAGTTACCACACGGCTTAAACGCGAACCGATATCCCGCCCCAGCCAGGTTGCGATAAACAAAGAACATAAACTGGCAATCACACTGGTGGCAATCAGCAGAGCCACCACTTTCTGCACGCTGCTGCTAATGGCATCTCCACTTTCTGCAGCAATCACCTGCTGTTCGCTAACCACAGTTTCAATGGTTTGCGCCAGTTGTTCGACTGCAAGCAAGGTTTCTGTCTCCATCAGGTAAGTGGCTTTATTCCAGTCCTGTGCCTGACGGTGCATGACAACGTCTGTCGCCATTGGCAAATACATATCCTGCATTTCTTTAAACAGCGACCAGAGACTTTTCTGGCTGTCACTCAGGCTGTCCTGCTTGCGGTTAATTTCAGACACCGCCCGATTATTATGCCGCAGGTACTCTTCGAACTTGTCCAGATTGTCCTGATTAGCGCTGATCAAAAATGCCCGCAATTCGCCCAGGCCGTTGGATAACGATGAATAAGCATCCGTCAGCAACTTCATCAGGCGCTTACGATCGTCGCCCACAGGGTTACTTTCTTCTTCGTTAAGCATGCCCTGCAGCTGGTCTAAAGCAACTTCAGCCAACGGCGCCGCTTCTGATTGCAATAACGTATGCGCGGGCAGGTTCTCCGGCGTGTGGCTCATAGCGGCCACCGCTTTTTCACTGGCTTTCAGTGCTTCCCAGTCAGCTTTCACTAACTTAAACTGCGCTTCACTCAGATGGTTTTGTAAACGGGCGACTTCTTCATCCACTTTGGTAAACGCATCGTCAAGTTGTTGACGGTACCTTTCCTGGCGCGCTTCATCTGCCGCCAGCATATAAGCCCGGAGGCTGGATAATGAAAATTCGGCGTTTTGCTGTATGGATCGACTGGCATCCACAGTGGGAATATCCACATTCAATAGTGAATAAGCATGGCTTTCCACTTTACTGATCTGGAGATAAAGAATGATTGCGGCGGCTAAAAATAATGCAGTCAACAAGAAAAAGCTGACCCTGAGCTTCCTTGCAATAGATAAATTCATAACTGACAAGTCCGTTTACTTCGTATGTCGGACCAATATAATGATAGCGATACCAATTGTGAACACTTTGTCATCAAAGTATGAATTTTTTCAGCATTACGTGTGGTAAACACCTCAAAAAAGCACATCTTATTAAACAAATTGAATAATTATGTCGTTTAATAGCCCTAAGTATCTCGCCAACAAACCGATAAACATTGTTATGCATCAAGTCCAGTACTTTGTAGAGAAAATATGACATTAAGTGATTTTTTATTCTCACAATGCGCCACACCACTTTAAAAAGGTGACAAAAGTCACACAACCTGGACGATCAGTCAGTATAATTGCAAATAACAATAATTATTACTTCGAATCTGTTTTACATTCGTTTGGGTATCCGCGTTATGACACAATTATTCAAGCCGAGCCTAAGTACGCTTGGGCTGGCAATCAGAAAAATCTGCCACAAAAACATTCTGCCGATTTCCTTATTCGCTATCGCATTACCTGCATTCGCAGATGAAGCAACGAACAGCGTACAGGATGTTGAGCCAGAGACTATCGTTGTGACTGCGTCAGCACTGAAAGTGGAAACACCTTTAGAAGAAACGCCTCGTTCTGCTTCAGTTGTTGATCGTGAAGAGCTGGAAATTCGTCAGGTTCAGAAAGTTGACGAAGCCCTGCGTTACCGAGCCGGTGTGACTTCGCAGCCCTATGGCGCGGACAACGACACAGACTGGATTAAAGTTCGTGGCTTTGATGCTGCCACCTATCTGGACGGTAACCGTTTATTTAAAGATGGTTATTATGGCTGGATGCTCGAACCTTTCGGCATAGAGCGTGTCGAGGTATTGAAAGGCCCGGCTTCTATTCTGTACGGTGAGGCGCCTCCGGGTGGCGTTATCAGTGCAGTCAGCAAGCGTCCGACCGATACACCGCAAGGCGAAATCGACCTGCAGGTGGGCAATCGCTCACACAAACAAATCGGTATCGATATTTCAGACTATGCCAATGAAAACGGTGATGCGCGTTACCGGATTGTTGCCATGGCTAACGAACGGGATGGTGTACTGGATGGCACCTATAATCAGCGATACTATCTGGCACCCAGCTTAGCGCTGGATTTATCAGATCGCACTACGCTGACCTTGTTGGCCAGTATTATTGACGATGAAGGTGTACCAACAAACGGCTTTTTCCCTGCTAATGGCAGCTTGATCGACACTCCGCAAGGCAAACTGGATCCAAGCACGAACTTGGGTGAGCCAGGTTACGACATCAATGAGAAAACGCAGTTCTCGCTTGGGTACGCACTTGAACACGAGTTTAACGATACCTGGACGCTGAAACAAAATGCCAATTACGGGCATATTGATATGCTGCTTCGTAGTTCTTATGTCTTCTCAGCACCTGCAGTTGACTCGGGTGGAAATATCATAGACCCGAACGTTTATAACCGAGGCTTGGTCTACCGTGATGGTTCTGTTGACAGCTACAGCCTGGATACACAAACTGTCGGCCGCTTCTACACCGACCGTACCGAACAAACACTGTTGCTGGGTCTGGATCTCCAAACCCATAAAAACGAAGGTAAAGAAAAAGACGATTACGCCTTTGGTGGTCCGATTGATATTTTCAATCACACACCGGGTAATTTCACACCCGTTGATCCAAGTACACTCACCTCGCGCACCATCGGGAAAGATCAAGTGGGTCTTTACGCGCAGCATCAGGTCAAACTTGACGGCCAATGGGTTATGTTACTTGGTGGGCGTTATGACTACGTAAAAACCAAGAACAACAACAAAACATCTGAAGTCAAAGAGAAACGTGATGATAGCCAGCTCTCTCTGAACGGCGGCCTGATGTATCTGGCCAGCAATGGATTCGCGCCTTACGCAAGTTACTCTGAGTCGTTTGAAGTACTGACCACTGTGGATCCCGCAACAGGTAAACTGTACAAACCGCTTGAAGGTCAGCAAACAGAAGTTGGTGTGAAATACACCCCAGAATTTATTGATGGTTATCTGAACCTTGCATTATTTGATATCACACAGAAAAACGCGCTGGTGACAAACCCGGCTACCTATGTAAAAACCCAAACCGGTGAGGCTACCTCGCAGGGTGTGGAAGTGGAAGGTATCGGTTACCTGACTGACAATCTGAAACTCACCGCCAGCTACACCTATACCGATGCACGTACAGACGAAACCTATGGTAAAGGCAAAGAACAGCGAGCCGCTCTGATACCGCGTCACGCCGCATCAGCCTGGCTGGACTATGACTTCACCACAGAGCTGTTACAGGGACTAACTCTGGGCGGTGGCGTTCGTTATAACGGTGAAACCGTCGATAACCCGGCCAGCAGTAGCCGTACTGTACCGTCATACACACTGGTGGATGCCGTTGCCCGTTA
This sequence comes from Photobacterium sp. WH77, assembly GCF_022014395.1. Taxonomy (NCBI): domain Bacteria; kingdom Pseudomonadati; phylum Pseudomonadota; class Gammaproteobacteria; order Vibrionales; family Vibrionaceae; genus Photobacterium; species Photobacterium sp. WH77. The sequence continues at coordinate 88,458 of NZ_JAKLTE010000017.1, forward strand.
CAACATCAACAACCAATGGCAGGCTCAGCTGAACGTCAACAACCTGTTTGACGAAACCTATGTGTCGAGCTGTGACTACTACTGTTACTACGGTGAAGAACGCAGTGTGATAGCCACACTGAATTACCGCTGGTAAACCCTTCACACGCGAAAAGACGACCTGAACCCTGCTCTGTGAGCAGGGTTTGTTTTTTTACACACCACCCGTTCACACGCGCAATAATTAATCTATATTGATACTTTAAATATCATTATATGGACATTGATTATGAGCAACCCCTACGCTCAACCCCTGACTGACGCTACGTGTGAAATTGGCGAGTCGCCGATCTGGCTGGCCTCAGAGCAGACCCTGTTCTGGGTCGATACTGAGCACAACTGCATCCACCAGTATTCCCTGAAAACAAAAACCCATAGCGCCACCGACGTACCGGTCGCGGTCACGGCCATTGCACCTGCCAGCTCTGGCTGGCTCACCGCGACAAAAACGGGGTTGTATCGCTGCCATGCGGATTTCAGCGGCTTTGAGTTTATCGCCGACCCAACCGAAGGGCTGGCCGGAATACGACTGAATGATGCGGTGAATTGCCCGAGTGGCGATCTCTGGTTTGGCTCCATGAATGAAAGCCACCTGGAGCAAGCCGATGGCTGTCTGTACCGCTACCGGGCTGACACCCACACCATCAGTCAGCTTGATTGCGGATATGCTGTTGCCAATGGTATTGCGTTTAACGCCAGGCTAAAGCGCGCCTACGTAGCCAATATGTTCCGGGGTCAGGTTATCGAGCTGCAAATGAATGATGACTGGACTGCCGTCCTCAATAAACGTGTCTTTATTCAGTTGCCGGAGCAAGAAGGCTTACCCGATGGGCTGACAACCGACGCGCTGGGAAATCTCTACGTGTGCCACTGGAATAAAGGCGCTGTCAGCATATACAACCCGGAAGGTAAATGTATTCATCTCGAAGCGCTGCCGGTAAAGCACGCGACCCGGTGTACCTTTGGCGGCGACAAACTCGACATTTTGTTTGTTACCACGGGCTGGTATGGCATGTCGGAGCAAGAACGCAGTGAGTTGCCACTCTCTGGGCGTACCTTTGTCATGCCGTCCCTGTTTGAGGGAAATACCGACAGTATTTTCTGCGAATCGTTTCCACATCAACCTTTTAGGCAATAGGTATACCCGCTATAATCGCCGGATAACAGGAATTGCAGGATTCAGCTATGGAAAACAAAGCCAACGCCGTCAGTCGCATTGTGGAAATCATCACCCAAAGCGCCAGACAGGAGCAGCCGGTTCCGCTGCCGGATCTGATTTTTCATTCTGAGATCCCAAAACCGACCTATCATCGCCTGGTTCAGCAACTGGACGAAGAACAGTTTCTGACTGCCGACGAACGCGGCAACGTTTACCCCGGTGCTGAGCTCAAACGTATTGCCCTCAACCTGAACAGCAACAACGAGCGAAAAGCACAACTTCAGGCGATATTGCACGGATTGTCGCGACGAGTGAAAGAAACCTGTGGGATTGCGATTCCGGACGGCAATGAAATGGTGTACCACGAACGAATTCAGACCAACTGGCCGCTGCAGATTGTCTTACCCATAGGGATGAAAACCCCTGTCTGGGCAACCGCCAGCGGCAAGTTGTTTCTGAGCTCCCTGCCCAAGACGCAGCGGGAGCGGATCATAGGCCAGCTGGATATGACCAAACTGGCCAAAAATACCCATACCGACCCTGATACGCTGGAGCAGGAATTAAAGATCATCCGCGGACGTCAGGTGAGTGTGGATAACGAAGAATTCATCGACGGGCTGGTCGCTGTGGCTATTCCGGTCAAATCTTCCGACGGCAAATTTCTGGCATCCCTGTTTTGCCACTGCCCGAAAACACGCAAATCTCTGGATCAGTTACTGACTTATCTGCCCGATCTCGAACGTACCCGGGATCAGCTTCAGGGCTATATTCAAGAACTGACATAAACACGGCCCTTTGCTGTTGCCAGCTAATCTCAGCTCAGCATCATTGCCATAATTTCATCCGCGGCTTCTTGCATCAGCGGCACAAAGGTTTCCAAATCAAGCAACGGATGACGAACCACAGGGCTGTGACAGAACAGAAAACCCAGCAGCAAACCATCACGGGCTATCGGCACGGAAACCGCGGCCATACCATCAATGAATTCACCATTATCGCGGCCATAACCCAGTTCACGGATAGCGGTCAGCTCCTGCTCCAGTTTTGCCTTGTCTATCAGGGTATGCTCGGTGAAGACTTCCAGCGCAATATTATCCAGAATCACCCGGCGCACGCCGTCCGGCAAAGTCGCCAGATACAGTTTGCCTGACGCCGTCGCGGCCAGCGGCACTGAACTGCCAACCGGCAGGCTGATCTGCAAAGGCCAGTTGGTCTGAACCCGCTCAAAGTACAGCATTTCGATGCCGTTCGGCACAGAGATGCCACAGGTTTCACCAATTTGCGCCGACAGTCTTTCCAGTACCGTCAGGCGCTGCGATTCAAAGACCTTATTGCGCAGCACGGCCAGCGCCATCTGGCGGAATTCAGGGCCGGCAATCACTTTTCTCAGCATGTTCTCGCGCAGAATGCCGAGCTCTTTCAACTGCACAAGGAGTTTTGCAGTAGCTGGCTTGGGGAGATCCATCGCCTCAGCCAGTTCATTCTGATCGTACTGACCTTGGTGTTCGGAAATAAAGGATAAAATCCGTAAGACACGCTCAATCGTCGAGCCTTTTTCTTTTCGGGTAATGGGCTTAGTTGTGTTCATGTTTATTCATATAGTGTTGTTTCAGGTCAGGTTATACGGATCATTCTGGGTGATCAATATTAGGTTCGGGAAGTGCGGTGTCATCGGCACGTTCAATTAAGATGGGGATGTTATGTCGCGCTTGGGTTCAGTAGCAATCTCACCATTTACGGATGCGCGCCAGACACTCTTTGCTGGCACAAAGAGTGCCCAGAAATGCCTGTTTGTTCGTTGCTGTTGTCCGGGTCGGTTGTAGGCGCTCCCGGCGCCGACAACCTAAAAATTCATCCATGAATTTTTCCCTTGTTTTGTATTTCCTATTATATATCGTCAATGCTAAAAGCCGTCATTCCCGCGCAGGCGGGAATCCAGTTAGCGAGTACATTCCTAAAGATTGAGTGAGTATGTCGCGCTTGAGTACAGTGCTTCCCTCACCATGGTGTGACGCGCGCCAGACACTCTTTGCTGGCACAAAGAGTGCCCAGAAATGCCTTTTGATTCTTTGGTGTTATCCGGGACGGTTGTAGGCGCTCCCAGCGCCGACAACCTAAAAATTCATCCATGAATTTTTCCCTTGTTTTGTATTTCTTCTTTATATCGTCAATGCTAAAAGCCGTCATTCCCGCGTCAGGCGGGAATCCATACAGCGAGTAGATTGCTAAGGCTGGGTAAGTATGTCGCGCTTGAGTTCAGTGCCCCCTCACCATGGTGTGGCGCGCGCCAGACACTCTTTGCTGGCACAAAGAGTGCCCAGAAATGCCTATTTGTCCGTTGCTGTTGTCCGGACCGGTTGTAGGCGCTCCCGGCGCCGACAACCTAAAAATTCGTCCTGAATTTTTCCCTGGGAATGCGTCACAAATACACATTATCAAGCCGTCATTCCCGCGCCAGGCGGGAATCCATACAGCGAGTAGATTGCTAAAGCTGGGTAAGTATGTCGCGCTTGAGCTCAGTGTTTCCCTCACCATGGTGTGACGCGCGCCAGACACTCTTTGTTGGCCCAAGAGTGCCCAGAAATGCCTGTTTGTCCGTTGCTGTTGTCCGGGCCGGTTGTAGGCGCTCCCGGCGCCGACAACCTAAAAATTCGTCCTGAATTTTTCCCTGGGGAGTGTGATGAAATTAGCAAACTCACTTTTGGACAATTATCAGTTGGTGCTATCACGCTAGCTTCATGGTTATTGATTAGATTTTGTAGGGGAATGGTTTGTACTGCGAAGTTGATTTGCAGTTGGGTATCGGCAATAACCTGTGGAGTTTATTTAAACATCTTGGTTGACCATTGACTACAACAAGCTGATGTACACTCGACTTATCGGCACGTCTCAAGTACATTCCTGTAGACTCGACTCTGGCATCCCTGCCAGAGTGATCCTCGAATCCGAGAGCACCAATTATTGGTGTGAGCCATGTACACAGAGTGATGGTTGTCGTGGCTTATTTAAATTAACAGGCACGAGATTATCAAAGTAGTTCTCTATATTTCCCAATTCGCCAGAACTACCTAGAAGTCGTACACAACGTAAATTTTTCTTTGCTCTGGAACACGCCACATATAGCAGTTTTCTTGTGATGGCTTGCCTAGCCGGATTATTTGTCTCCGACCTAAAGCAGCTTCCAAAATCATACTTGGACCAGTTGAATTCATCTAAAACCACAACAACATTTTCAATGCCAGTTCCTTTAGTTTTATGCATTGTCATGAAGTTACTGTCGTCGCCTTCATATTTGTAAAATGCTAAGACCTCGTTGAAGATCAGATCACTACCAAACAATCCAGAATAGAATTTTTCACTCTGAACATCTTTTTCTAGTTGATCGTAGTGCTCCTCAATCGCTTCAACTGTCAAATCAGTATCATTATTCTGGTTAATATAGTCACACATTTGCTTCTTCGTATTACATCCAGATTCTTGTAATTTTTTGAAAGCATAAATGTTGCTATCTTTGTCAATCCTTTCCAGCTCGCTATCCTTGCGTTTAAGATAAGATTGATGGCTTTCGGATAACGAGATCAGTCCAGCAATAACAGCTCGATTCATGACAGTATAGACTGCTTCATTAGACGAAGATAGCTCTTGAAGCATATGATGCAGTTCTCTTTTATCTTGCTTAGTTTTAATGAAAAAACCTTGTTTCTTCAACAATCCTATCAGCTTGTTGTATGCACGATTGTCATCAGCCGACCTATTAAAAAGTTGCAGTAATTCAGCAAGCTGACCGAATTGAAGTCTATCGAGGTGATTTTTTATCTCTTCCCGTGTGTCACGAAACCTGCCATCAAACAGCTCATACAAATTTCCGAAACTAGCATCACGAGCCACCGATTTATTAGGGAGCTTCAATAACACATGCTCCCCAATATCAGCCTGAGCGAAAGCAGCTAAATCTTCCAGCCTCCGAGAAATATCAAGTTTATACTCCTCCAATTGCTCCTCATATTGAGCCTTTGCAATTTGGTAATTACTTTTGATTTCATCAGAATCCCTTTTTTGGGGAGAGGCTGGTTTTTCTGGCTCAGGAGGCTTTATTGAATAGTAAAAGGTTGCTGATCCCTCCCGTTCTTCAGCAGTTTCCATTATTCCATTAGTTTCCTTTAGAGCGACTTTCTGAGTCAAACCATCAGAACGAAATTTGTTAGCGACATCAATTACTTGACGTGAGCAGCGAAAATTATCTTCTTTTTCAATTAACGTTAACTGCCCGTCATCTATAAACCTTTTTGCCGAACCTATCCCACCTTCGTAAATTGCCTGTTCACTGTCACCGAACAAACCTATAGTTAGCCCTTTGTCAGGAGTAGAGTAAATTAATGAATGAATAATATTTTCGTCAGTATCCTGATATTCATCGATAAATATACAGTCATATTTATCGCGAACGATTCTCCCAATACTAGAATACTGAGAAAATAACAGTCCAGCTATTTTGATAAGACCATCATGCCCAAACGTGGCACTTTTAAAGCTATCAAATGGCGTGTTATTATATACAACCTCATTGAAATGGTGTTGCTTGATAGCTTCTACTATCGCTTCATTTAACTGCTCAATATCATTATTTAACGATGTATTAAATGAGCTAGGATCTTTTTCATATTCACGCTTTCCAGTGACTTTTTCTGTATCTTCTTGTAATACGATAGAGCGCCTATTAGCCAAAGATTCGTGCAGTGCTTTAAATCTCTTATGCTCTTCAGTCTTTCTAGCCTTATCATCACCATTGTAATGATCAATACCCAACTCCTCGAATAAAGGTAGGCAAAAGAGCTCTGGGAGTAGTTTTAAAAGATTACGTTTGTATGGTTTAACAAGCTCACTAATAAACGAATGGATTGTAGATACTTCAATCCCTGAACCCACACGTTCGACTATTTCATCAACAGCTTTATTAGTATGAGTAATACAAACAATTTTCTTATCAGGGTAATTTTCAGAACAAAACCTGACTGTCCGTTTTAATATTTCTGTCTTACCGCTCCCAGCGCCGCCCTGTAAAACAAAGGATTGTTCAAGCTCTACACATTCTTTTATATTTTCTAAGGGTGTACTTACTGACTGATCCATTTCAGCCCCTCATTAATATACTCTGGTGTTACCCAGTCAGCCTTCTCCGTAAGACCCAAATAGAGTAAGGATGCTGCAAAATCGGATTTTTTATCAATCATTCTATCTGTCAATTCAAAGATGCTTACAGTATCTATTTCTTCAATCTCGTCCTTATTCTTCAGCCCTAAAACTTCACTATTAGCGCAAGCCCTCTTTAATTCAGATTTATTAGAATTAAAAAAAGCATCCTCAAAAGATCTTGCTTGATAACCATGTTCTTCCGTCTGATAAGCGACTTTTACACAGCCCGCAGTCTCAGTTAATTCTCCGCGTTTTAGTTTGTTGAACCATTCAGGAAAACCTGCGCCTTTTATATCGGGGGCAGAAAAGAAATGCTTCAACGTTTCATTACTGGTATGAGAAGAATCGGAAACCGGGCATGCCACATACGAAGTCCTATCTTTGCCATTTTTATCTGGTTTTACATCTTGCTTTGTCGAATCTAGATCTGTCAGGATTAATGATTTTATACCGATAAACTCTAAAAACGGCGCGAAGGCTTTAGCGTTTGCCCCAGCCTCTATTATGGAAATATTTTGCGAAGATATTGGCTGACTTTCGTCACCACATTTATCATCATACTTTTTGATAAACCAAGGTAGAAGAATCCTCTCCGTAGTACCCTCGATAAAAATTGCTTTGTCTGCGAAGAAGAGCTCCGCATTTTGAATTTTAAGATACTGCTCTAAAAACTGGTATAACTTTGCGCCCTCCTCCCCTTGTTCTGCTTTATATTTTCGTGCAAGCTCAGTATGAAAGTTCCTAAATTCAACATTTAAGTTTTCATGCTTTAAAAGGTATCGAATATCTTCAAAGTCAGAATTAGCAACTATATAAGATGAATGGGTGGTAATTACGGCCTGTAGCCCCTGTATTTCACTTACTACTTCTCGAATCTTTTTTGAGAAAATTGATTGCATTTGGGGATGAGTGTGCGCTTCGGGCTCCTCGATAAATAACAAATTAATGTCTGATGAGGACGCTTCGAACTCCTGCTTCATCATCTCAATCTTAAGCAAGAGGTATAGAATATTTAAATAACCAAGACCATTAAGGTTTTCAGGAAGATGATCCTCCGTTGTCCCATAAATTACCTTAGAAGAAGAACCTATTAGTGAACTCGCTTCAATGTCTGAAATAACTTTCAAACCTTCCAAATTGAGAAATTTTGCCGCACTTGATAAAAAACCACTAAAAACATCTGAATACTGCGTTTCTAAACCTTTATCTATATCAATTAATGCAGTTCTAACTTGCTCCAGACGTTCATCATCCGTGTCGTTTAATTTCTTGAAAAACTGTGTTGTTACGGTAGACAGCGGACTTTTACCAGTTTCATCTGAACTGGCAACATTTCTTCTAGCGTGTATTACTTGAAAATTGATAAGGTTACAAACATCTTTAAACTCTTTTTCTTCTAATTCCTCTCTGTTCTGAAGGTAATAGGGTCTGTCTCCCTCATATCCCGAATCATCGTAGGCATATATTGAGGTTTTTATTAACTTACTGACATTTCTCTCTATGAAGCTCCTTTTTTCGGTAAGATATTTTTCCTCATCAGCACCATCTTTTTTTGTTGGTATTCGATTAAGTAAAGCATCTCGGTCTATACGCGCTTCAAACATGATGTTGATGGTTGATTTATCTGGATCTAAATCCAGCATAAAGTCGGAAATGTTCTTTAGATTATCTTCATCTACATACTCTACAGATATACATAGCCTTATGCTCAACTCATCTATATCTGTTTCCTCAGATATATCATAGAGCTTACTTCTTACAGAGACAGGAAAGTCACTGAAACTAAATGACGGATTTGGCTTGGATAGAAATTTTTCTAGTAAAACTACAAAAGATGTTTTACCTGTATTGTTTTTTCCCACTATCAACGTTAGGCCATCCGTCATATCTAACAAACTGTTTTGAAGTAATCTAAAGTTTTCAATTTTTATACTTTTTATTCTCATCATTCCTCAACGCTTAACGCTATTGCCTCAAGATTGTTATTAGGGCCTGTGTTATCTCAGTTAAGTAAGTATTTCGTCAATCTTTCATGATTCCAGCACTTCCTTAACGCCGAAAGGCTACTCATTGAATTAGGTTTTATTAAATGTATTGACACTAGCAGAACACTGAGAGATTTTCTGTTGGTAAAGTCTGGTTTTAAATAAATTTAAGTTGAAAAAAAACTTCAATACGGTTTCGGCATCGAAGGCAAATCCATCAAACAGAGTTAATGGAATACACCAGTCCCCGTCCAACACAGCCGAAGACGTTGTAGAAAATTGCGTAGCAAGGCATAGCTTGGCAACTAAAACGTCACCTCACCTCATAGCCTTTCGGATTAGGTTTTATAAGGCAAAACCCCGCCAAAAGATAACAATGGAGCATTTGCGCTAAACGATATTGGGGCAATAACGAGTTGCAAACCCAAACAGTTCTACTCCCCCAGGGAAAAATTCATGGATGAATTTTTAGGTTGTCGGCGCCGGGAGCGCCTACAACCGCCCCGGACAACACCAGCGAACAAACAGGCATTTCTGGGCACTCTTTGGGCCAGCAAAGAGTGTCTGGCGCGCATTCGTAAATGCTGAGATTGCCACTAAACCCAAGCGCGACATACCCGAAAAAACCTCAGAATTTCCCAAAACCACGCTACTGCCAAAGTGCTCCATCAAGAACCCCCTGAACCTCTCGTTTCCAAGACTAGAACACGGTTTCAGGGTTGCTTTATTGAATCAACCACAGTGTGATTTCAGGCAACAAAAAATGCCCGGACAACACCAGCGAACAAGCAGGCATTTCTTGACACGCTTTGGGCCAGCAAAGAGTGTCTGGCGCGCATTCGGGAATGGTGAGATTGCCACTAAACCCAAGCGCGACATACCCGCACAATCTTTAGAAATGCACTCGCTGTCTGGATTTCCGCCTGCGCGGAAATGACGGCTTTTTGCATTTACGGCATCAAAAGAAATCACTCCCCCAGGGAAAAATTCAGGACGAATTTTTAGGTTGTCGGCGCCGGGAGCGCCTACAACCGACCCGGACAACACCAACGAACAAACAGGCATTTCTGGGCACTC
>NZ_JAKLTE010000018.1:0-91425 GCF_022014395.1 Photobacterium sp. WH77
TCTAAAATATGGGGTTAGGGCTAAAGATCCTGTCTATGAGTAAGCCCTAACGCTAGGCTCACAGGAGACAAAAGCGAGGCTTTTGGCTTCCTGTGCAGCCTTTTGTTAGGCTGTTAGTTGATTCTCCTCCAGAACGTCATGTTCACAGATTCTTCGTCGATAAGCTCTAAGTATTCCAACGCCACTTTGTTATTCAACCACTGCTGGCAATACTCCTCGGCTTTTTCCTGAGAACTTGCGATCGCCACATCGGCATAAATGCCATCTGTGCCACGCACCAGAAAATGAAGAACTAGTTCCTCTTGCTGACTTAGAAACTCTATCTCGACTTGCTTAGACAGCTCTACTAATGTGGCTTCTGTCACACCCTCTTTCAGTTTGAAGGTCGCGAACTCCATACCGCCAATGCTGTCAATGTTACTATTTTTTATCATGTCAATGCCTCAGTTATTGGTTGAACACCAACTCTAAGACTTCACTACTGACAGCATTGTGTCAGTCGGCTTTTGCGCTTTTAAATTCAATATATGCCGGCAAAGAAACTCCCTCGGGCAAAGCACCTTCATGGTCACAAAGTTCTAATCTGCATATGCGGTCCACCCGAAAGTCTCTATAGTTGCCGCGTAGCTCACACCAACCGCCTAACGTCCATCTACCCCCCCAATAGAACAGCCCTAAAGGAAATATTGTTCTCGACGTCGCAACCTCTGAAAGAGAGTTATAGCCGATAGTGAGCCAACGCTTTGTCGCTATAGCTGAATGAACCGTTCCCCACACGTGATACGCCTCAGATCCACGATGGTTAGCGGGCACTCTAACCACTCTATCTTCACTGGAAATCAGCTTTGATTCATTCGGCAATACTGCTTCGATCTTTGATAATAGAGAATGTGCTGAAGTAGCAAAATCCTTTCCAGTCAAAGACGCAGTGAAACTCACCCCAGCAATCAGTGCTTCCAGCTCACACGGCGACAATTGTAATGGCGGCAACTCGAATCCTTCTGACAGCCGGTATCCAACACCTGGCTCACCATAAATTGGTATTCCAGACAACGACAAATCATCAATATAGCGATAGATCGTTCTTTCAGACACCATTAACTTTTCAGCCAACTGCTTAGCTGTAATTGGCTGGTGCCTGCGCAGAATATTGGTTAACTGAAAAAGCCGGTCTGATTTTCGCACACTCTATCCTTGCTTGTTCGGTGGCCTAACGCTCCACTCACCGGAATTTTGGGAGCGAAGCGAGTAAAATTTCCGAGTGCAGTGGCTTGTTAAATGCTTGATATCACGAGTTTGAGATCAAAACCATTGAACTTATGATTTGGCCAATGCTCTACAACCAAGGCAATTGTCTTACCCTCAACTTTTTCAAAATATGAATTACAACCTGAAATAGCACTTTTCATACCATCGGATAAAGGTAGGTTCAAGCTAGAGGCACTCAAAACTTCTGCCATAGTCTCTAATTTTTCACATGCCTGATGGGTTCTGGAAGCATCATTCACGTTCACTTTAAGCTTCAGTACTTTTGCAACGTCTTCAGAACCTTCAACATAATAAGCGATATTATCTGGGATAATACCATCGCTAAATTCTTTCATTGGGGATGATGCAAGCCATTCTTCTTCGAAAGATTTATTATAGAATCCTGTGCTCAACCCTTCGTTTACTAGAAACTCTTTAGCTTTGTAAGGGCTCCAACCTTGCTCTTTTGGCACTTCCTTTGGATTCTTCTCAGAATTTCTCACTTTAAATATATATTTAAAGGTATCAATCAGATCAGAGTGTGACTCTATGTTTGCTTTGGCGACTTGAAATGACCATCGCTCAAGCAGACTGAGCCGAACATTAAACAATATAAATGCATAGAGTTTAGCTGCATATCTATGGAACCGGCTTTGTATTGAAAACCTTAGACGAACAAAGACCTGCTCATATGTTGAATAAACCAACATAAAGAAAACGAATGGTAAGTAACAGAGAGTCAGCAATGGTGGAACAAAGAAGTCGTACGCAGTTTTTTCTTTCCCAAATTCACCAAAATTAGTTATTAACATGTACAAAGTATAAACGATTAAGACTACCCCGAAAGAAGATAGGCAATATTCTAGGAACACCTTTACCTGATTATGTTTTCTGTCGGTTTCAGCAATAGCAAGCATAGCTCCCAATAATGTTAAAACTGGAACTAGCAGAACCTCGACCCAAAGAGTGAAAGTATATACACCAACGACAAATTGAAGAATCGCTAGTAGTTTCAAGTTATCTAAAACTGAATGCTTGAAAAAATGCTTATCTTTTTTGATTTTTTCAAGCTTAAATAGCGAGATAAAACCAACAGAAACGCACCAAAAAACAGTATTTTTTAGCTGTTCAAAATCCCATAGCCCAAAATCAGAAAGCCAGTAAATGACAATTGCCATATAAGCAATCATTAAACAAAGGACGGACATTATTTGTCGAACAAACAAAGCTGCCATGACTCCTTTGAAGGCGTTTCTGACCTCTGCCATTTTCGAAGAAGAAAAAATGTAAATCGAAATTGCCAGAAGCCATAACGCAATTGAAATTTCTCTATTATTTAGAATATCCACGAGCTTCCCTGGGCATTTAACATTTTATTCAACGACACCATGTCGTATAACTCTGTCATATAACTCTGTCATATAACTCTCTCAATCAGAAATAACTTAAGACATTGATTATATTAAACTAAATTTTCTTAGCCAGATAAATCTATCAGTAAGATACACGACACCATGTCGCATATCCTACTCAATCCACTTCTGCTAACAAACTGATATTTCATACTTTTCTTGTATTTTATGACTTACCGCAAAAATCAGCGACATATACGCTTGTGAGAAAAGCGACATCGTTCACTTATCCAGTACCAAGAAACCATACTATCGCACTCGCTCTATGGATTCCCGCCTGCGCGGGAATGACAGTAAGGTATTGAATTATATTTAATTTTAATAGATTTTGGCGTGTACTATAAAAGTAGAAATGAAAAGTTCGAGGCTTGCCTCTCCCCCAGGGAAAAATTCAGGACGAATTTTTAGGTTGTCGGCGCCGGGAGCGACTACAACCGACCCGGACCACACCAAAGAACAACAAGGCATTTCTGGGTACTCTTTTTGCCTTAAAAGAGTACTTGGCGCGCATCAAACAATGTCAAATGAGACACAGAACCAAATGCGCGACATACCAGCTAAACTTCAGAAATTGCACTCGCCACATGGATTCCCGCCTACGCGGGAATGACGATAAGATATTGAATTATATTTAATTTAAATAGATTTTGGCGTGTGCTATAAAGCAGAAATGAGAAGACCTAGGCTTACCTCTCCCACAGGGAAAAATTCAGGACGAATTTTTAGGTTGTCGGTGCCGGGAGCGCCTACAACCGACCCGGACCACACCAAAGAACAAAAAGGCATTTCTGGGTACTCTTTTTGCCTTAAAAGAGTACCTGGCGCGCTGAGTGGGATATTAAGGGATACTTCAGACTCAAGCGCGACAAACAAACTCCCTCAAAAGAAGTCATAAAAACTCAAGTACGATACAACACCTTAATCACATGATACCCAAACTTGGTCTTCACCGGGCCAATCGGTTCCAGCACTTTGCCGGTGAATACGGCTTTATCGAAAGCCGGCACCATCATACCTTTGCGAAATTCGCCCAGATCGCCACCGCGCTTGCCGGATGGACAGGTTGAATATTTCTTTGCCAGGGTCTGAAATTTTGCGCCTTTTTTCAGCTGCTGCAAAATATCGTCAGCTTGTTCTTTATGCTTCACCAGAATGTGCAGTGCCGCTGCGGTAGAGGCCATAATACCCGCCTTTATTGTCAGAATCTTGATGGGCGGCAAGTGTGCGACAAATCACATCAACTGGCAAGTTTTCGCTTAATTCTGCGCTCTCAGCAGCACCACGATTATGGCCAGAAAATCAGGTTCACCATTCTGAGCACAATAGCCAATATCACGGCAGCCACACCTGAACGGTAAAACTTGAATTCGATAGCTGTCATGCTGACGCGCTTGTAGAACATCGTCATTACCCCGCCCCAGTTGCGGGTGCGGCGACCGTATTGCACCATACTGGTCAAGATCAGGATCACGCCGCTGAGCAGTAATAGCCATTCGGCCGACTTTGATGCCATTTCCAACATACTGACTCCTTGAATAGCGTGGAAAGTGTCTTTTCTCATCACAGTGACGAAAACCCGGTACGCTAACAATTAGACTAAGGTTTGAATGCCTGATAAGCGAGAGCTGGATCACCGAATAACATGCACATAACTGTGCTTTGGTGTACACTCCTGCCCCCAATGTTTATTGCCAGTGATATCGAGTGACCATGGACTTACTAGAAGCCAGACTCAAAAAAATTGACCGTCGTAATTATCGCAGCTATTCCAGCCTGCGGGGTCAGTATAACTTTGTTGATTACGATTTCTTTATCGATATCCCTCAGTCGGATCCTTTCGCGCCTGCGACACGCGTTCGCGCCCGGCGCCAGTGGTCACTCACGGATCTGGCCTGGCTGAAAAACCAGTCGGCAGACTATCAGCGCGCAGCGCGTGATTTTATCGCCCGTCAGTTTGCGGAACTGGCCAGAGAAGTGAACGAGATTCAGATTGACCGTCCGGGTCAGGCCGTTTTGGACCGCACTGCTGTCGTTTTCGACGACGATGCCATTGAACTGCGTTTTCGTGTCGATCTCCCTGCTGACGGCCGTACCATCATTGCCAAGAAAGCGCTCAACCTGCTGACCTTCACGCTGCCGAAAATCATTCGTCGCGCGACGATTGCACGTGAACTGCCGATGGACGATCTGCGCCGCCATTGTGAAACCGTTGAAGATCAGGTGGCACTGCGTTCACAGCTCAAAGAAAAAAACCTGATTGCCTTCGTGGCCGATCACAGTGTGTTACCACGCCTTGCCGGTAACAGCGAGCAGCCAATGCCTGACGCTGTGCCATTCATCAGCCCGGACAGCCTGGCTGTTGAATTAGACTCACCTCACGCGGGTAAACTGCGCGGTATGGGTATCCCTACCGGCATTACCATGATTGTCGGTGGTGGTTTTCACGGCAAATCGACCCTGCTGAATGCGGTCGAGAATGCTGTGTATGATCATGTCCCGGGTGATGGCCGCGAATATGTGGTTGCCGATGAAACTGCCAGCAAAATTCGTGCAGAAGATGGCCGCTGTGTCCACAGCGTCGATTTGTCGCCTTACATCAATAATCTGCCTATGGGTAAAGACACCACCTGCTTTAGCACACAAAATGCCTCAGGCTCGACGTCGCAGGCAGCCTGGTTGCAAGAGTCGCTGGAAGCCGGTGCCCAAACCCTGTTGATCGATGAAGATACCTCAGCGTCGAACTTTATGATCCGTGACGAGCGCATGCAGGCACTGATTGCGAAAGAAGATGAACCTATCACCCCATTGGTCGATCGTATTGCTTTGCTGCGCAATCACCTGAACGTCTCTGTCATGCTGGTGATGGGCGGTTCCGGTGACTATCTGGATGTTGCTGATACAGTGATTCAGATGCACAACTATGAAGCTGTTGATGTCACCGCTAAAGCAAAAACTGTCGTGCAGTCGCATCCAACTCAGCGCCAGCCGGAAGGCAGCGATACCATTGAGCAACCGCGTGTTCGCCAGCTGAACCGCTCCGGGCTTCAGGCACAACTGGAAGAAGGTAAATTCCGTATCCAGGTCAAAAACAAACAAAGTCTGCGTTTTGGTCGTGAGTTCGTGGATCTGCAGGCCTTAGAGCAAATTGCCGATGCCAGCCAGCTTCATACTATTGGTTGGTTATGGTGTCAGCTGGCGCAGCTCAAAGGCTGGGAAAAGCAACCCGTCACCGCCTTCCAGAAAATGCTGCAGGATGAATGGTTCCGCACCATGCCAAACTATGGTGATTTAGCCAAACCTCGTGTTGTCGATGTCATGGCCGTCTTGAACCGGATGCGCAAATCCGAGTTTAAATAAATCACGCTTGTTCAACCGCAACACACTGTTTTCATCAGGCATACTCAGGTATGCCTGTTTTTTTATTCAACGCTGACAACCCTTTCAGTCCATTCTGGTGAGCTGTTCTTGCTCCCCTTTTTATTCAATGATTCTGAGAAAGTTTTCTGTGAGCCTATAAAAGGCGGCTTTTAGGAGAAAGCATATTCTTACCCTGTGCGTGTTCATAGCACTGAACCAATAAGTCAGAATGAACCGCTTTCCATTCAATTATCAGGAAGGGTAAATCATGAATAACCAAAATTTAGCTTATATGATTCTCAATGATTCAGCACGAATCACAGAAGCCATTACAACCGGTGCTGCCTGGGAAATATGGATGCAAGTCGAACTGATTCTTCTTTTCCGTCAGGCAGGGATACAAGCCACTCGTGAAGTGCCTTATCCGCCGCCGAATGGAAACTGGCGCTTAGATGCACTGGCTCAGGATAATGATGGGAGGTATGCGATTGAACTTAAAGTTGAAAGTGCAACGAACGCAGGTGCCGTCCTCCTTGCCTCGGCTCAGCAGGACATGAATAAAATCGTACATTATCCGGCGCCGAACCCCGGCTCAAGATGGGTTGTCGCGATCGGATATAGCGCGACGGCAAGACATGCCCTTCAGGACTATGCTAATGACCCGGCTCACCACTCGATTTATCACGAACAAAACGCCATTGGTGTATTGGTGACCGCAGTCTAACGTATTCAGCCATGTGTCTGAATCATCAAAAATAAACAATGGAATACGACAGATTCAATTTAAAAAATAAAGGGCATCACATCGTATGCCCTTTTATTTTTTGTGCAGCTGGCATCCATGAAACCAGTACTGAACCTCGTTTTTAAACCAAGGCTGCCAGTGCTTTTTTCACTTTCTCGATGCCTTCGGCAAGGATCTCATCTTCAATCGTCAGGGCAGGCAGGAAACGGATAACGTTCCCTTTCACACCACAAGACAACAGAATAACACCTTCTTCCCGCGCCTGAGCCACCAGCAATTTGGTCAGATCCGCCATGGGTGCCCCAGTTTGAGGATCGACAAACTCGACGGCGATCATCGCGCCCAGATTTCGTACCTCACCAATCACAGGGAAATCAGATTGCAGCGAGCGGAAATGGCTGGTCATCACCTCACCGATTTTCAGGGCTTTCTCGCACAGCTGCTCTTCATCAATGATCTTGAGCACTTCCAGACCTGCGGCACAACCCAGAGGCGAACCGGCATAAGTCCCGCCCAAACCACCGGGGCCAGCAGCGTCCATGATATTGGCTTTACCCACCAGGGCTGAGATTGGGAAACCACCGGCAATCCCTTTCGCCATGGTCATCATGTCCGGTTCAATACCCAAGTACTCAGTAGCGAACATTTTGCCGGTACGGGCAAAACCGGTTTGAATTTCATCGGCAATCAGCAGGATACCGTGTTTGTCACACAGTTCACGCAGCGCCTGAGCAAACGCAGGCGGCGCCTGATAAAAGCCCCCTTCACCCTGAACCGGCTCAAAAATAATGGCGGCAACACGTGACGGTTCAATGTCACAGGCGAACAGATCGTCAATCGCCTGCAGACTGTCTTCAATACTGATGCCGTGGAACGCATTCGGATAAGGGGCATGATAGATTTCGCCCGGGAAGGGACCGAAACCCGCTTTGTAAGGTGCCACTTTACCGGTCAGCCCCATGGTCATATTGGTCCGGCCGTGGAATCCGCCTTTAAACGCAATCACGCCACTGCGTTTGGTGTGCGCACGGGCAACTTTGATGGCGTTTTCGACCGCTTCTGCACCTGTGGTCAGAAAGACGGCTTTTTTCGCTGTGTTACCAGGGGCGCGTGCTGTCAGTTGTTCCGCCAGTTCCACGAAGGACGTATACGGCGTCACCATGGCACAGGTATGGGAAAAATTATCCAGCTGCGCTTTCACCGCTTCGACAATACGCGGGTGCAAATGGCCTGTGTTGTTCACCGCGATACCCGAACCAAAATCAATATAGCGATTACCTTCGATATCCCAGATTTCGGCATTCTTTGCAGTTTCTACATACAGCGGATTCAGGTTGCCCATTCCCTGTGCGATAACTTGTTGCTTACGTGCTTGCCATACTTGATTGCTCATCACTTCCCTTCCTTATGCTTGAATGCCGCCAAAACAGAGGTATTTAATGTCCATGTATTCGTCGATGCCTTGCTTGGCACCTTCACGTCCGATACCGGATTGTTTCACCCCGCCAAACGGGGCCACTTCGGTTGAAATCATGCCTTCATTGATCCCCACCATGCCGTATTCCAGTGCTTCTGCCACTTTCCAGATCCGGTTGATGTTCTGGCTGTAGAAGTAAGAAGCGAGGCCATAAATGGTGTCGTTTGCCATGTTGATCAGCTCGTCATCAGTGCTGAACCGGATGACAGGTGCAATCGGGCCAAAGATTTCCTCCTGCACGATATCCATGTCGTGCGTGACATCCGCCAGAATCGTCGGCTGGACAAACAGGCCGTCAAGCTGCTGTCCACCCGTCACCAGTCTTGCGCCCTGAGCAACGGTGTGATCCGTTAAGTGCATGATCTTCTCTTTGGCCGACGCATCAATCACAGGGCCGATAGTCACGCCTTCGTCCAGCCCGTTGCCCACTTTCAGCTTTTCAACTTCCGCTTTGAATTTGGCAACGAAGGCATCGTAAACACCGTCTTGCACGTAGAAGCGGTTGGCACACACGCAGGTTTGGCCGGCATTACGGAATTTAGAGGCCAGCGCGCCTTTCACTGTCAGATCGATATCGGCATCATCAAACACGATGAATGGCGCGTTGCCGCCCAGCTCCATCGAAGTCCGCTTAATGCTGTCGGCGCATTGCGCCATCAGCAGCCGTCCTACACCGGTAGAACCGGTAAAAGACAACTTACGGATCAGCGAACTGCCGGTGAACACCTTGCCCACCATGCTGGACGAGGCATTCACGACCAATTGAAGCGCGTCGCGCGGGATACCGGCCTGATAACCTAATTCAGCCACCGCGTAGGCTGACAAAGGCGTCTGATTGGCGGGTTTGCAGATAAAGGTACAGCCCGCCGCCAGTGCAGGCGCAGCTTTACGGGTGATCATCGCAATCGGGAAGTTCCAGGGAGTGATGGCACAGGCCACACCGATGGGCTGCTTGATCGTCACGATACGTTTATCTGTCGTCGGGCCAGGAATGGAATCGCCATAGGTGCGTTTCGCTTCTTCCGAGAACCACTCAATAAAGCTGGCACCGTAGGCCACTTCGCCTTTGGCTTCGGCCAGCGGCTTGCCCTGTTCCAGGGTCATCAGACGGCCGAGATCGTCCTGGTTTTGCATAATCAGATCAAACCAGCGACGCAGGATCACCGCACGCTCTTTGGCGCTGGTTTTCGCCCAGGCTTTTTGCGCGGTATTGGCGCGTTCAATGGCAGAAGCAATTTCCGCTTCATTCTGAGTCGGAATATGACACAACACTTCACCGTCAGCCGGATTGGTCACAGCCAGAGAGGTGTCGGATGGCTCGCACACAAAGGCGAGCAAAGTGCGGTTCTTAATTTGCTGCATAATAAAACCTTTTCATTTGACCAGACCTGTCAGCCCTGTTTGCAGGCAAGTGCGTCAGGGATCTGCTGAGTAATACAATGGATATTGCCGCCGCCAAGCAGCACTTCCCGGGTCGGTATACCGATAATCTGATAGTCCGGCAGCGCCGCTTGCAGAATATCCATGGCTTGCTGATCACTGGCTGAGTCCAGCAAGGGTAAAAACACGTTTTTGTTACACATCAGGAAGTTGGCATATGAGCCGCCCAAACGTTCGCCCGCTTCGCGTTTCATTCCACCTGATGGCTCAATACCGGCCGCTTCCTCTTGTGTTAAATATAGCGGACCCGGGATCGGCAGCTTGTGCACCCTGATACGCCGGCCTTTCGCATCGGTGCTGTTCTTCAGCACATCCAGTGCCCGGCGGGAAATCGCATACTGCGGATCGTCAGGATCATCACACCAGCTTAAGACCACTTCACCTGGCGCAATCACGTGCAGCAGGTTATCGACATGACCATTGGTCTCGTCGTTAAACAAACCATCCTGCAGCCAGATCACCTTGCTGACTGACAGGTAATCGGCCAGATACGCTTCGATCTCTGCTTTGCTGAGATGCGGATTACGCCCGGCAGACAGCAGGCATTCTTCCGTGGTATACAGGGTGCCTTCACCGTCAGTGTGAATCGCTCCCCCTTCCAGTACAAAAGGTGCGCGATAGTAATCCAGCCCGAGGTGTTCGCAAATTGTCGCCGCCACCTGATCGTCGTCATTCCAGGGGGCATACAAGCCATCAACTTCTCCGCCCCATGCATTGAACTGCCAGCTGATGCCACGACGATCACCGCTATCGTTCACCACGACTGTCGGGCCGATGTCTCTCATCCAGGCGTCATTGAGCGGCATTTCAACGATCTCAATCTCTTCTGGCAACATGAGCGTTGCCGTCAGGTACTGATTGGGGCTGACAGCCACACAGACCTTAATATGTTGGCTGATGGCCGTCGCAACCTGAGTAAAAGCGTGCTGCGCTGGCTTCGCAGTCTCACGCCAGTTATCAGGCCGCTCCGGCCATGCCAGCCAAACCTGTTCCTGCGGAGCAAACTCCGCAGGGAAATAATAGCCGTGCTCTGAAGGGGTGCCCTGTCGTTCCATGGCAGTCTTCCTTTCTATGTTCCGAGTGTATTACTTACCCGTCAGGGAGTTGATGCGTGTGTACAAATCAGGACGTCGGTCACGGAACAGACCCCAGCTGTAACGCGCTTTGGCTGTTGCTTCCAAATCTATAGCAGCATAAATGATGGTTTCTTCATCACGGCCCGCTTCAGCCAGTTTCTTGCCGGTATGATCGGTAATAAACGACGAGCCATAGAAGGTGGTTTCAATGCCATCGTCGGTTTCTACACCGGTGCGGTTGGCGGCGATCACAGGGATCAGGTTGGCAGCAGAATGCCCCTGCATAGTGCGCTGCCAGTGATCGCGTGAGTCCAGCGTTGGATCCTGAGGCTCAGAGCCAATAGCAGTCGGATAGAAAATCGCTTCTGCGCCCGCCAGCGCCAGACAGCGTGCCAGCTCCGGGAACCACTGATCCCAGCAGATCCCAACCCCAAACTTGCCAAACCGGGTTTGCCAGACTTTGAAGCCGGTATCACCAGGGCTGAAGTAGAATTTCTCGCTATAACCCGGACCATCAGGAATGTGTGACTTACGGTAGTTGTCCATCACAGTGCCGTCAGCGTCGATCATCACCAGAGAGTTAAAAAAGCTGTTGCCTGAACGCTCAAAGTAACTCACCGGTATCACAACATTGAATTCACGCGCCAGCTGGCTCATGTGATCAATCAACGGGCTGTTGTCGGTTTCTTCAGCCAGATCGAAATACTTGGCTACCTGTTCTTTACAGAAGTAAGGAGCAGCAAAGAGTTCTTGCAGCACCACAACGTTCGCGCCATTGTCAGCGGCTTCTTTCACCGCCTGGCTGATCTTTTTCAGGTTATTATCGATATCCCACGACATCGAAAGCTGCACTGAAGCAAAAGTCACTGTCTTTGACATTGTTCTCTTCCTTTTCCGATCCTTAGATAGCGAGCTTGTCGCGTAAGTTGTAGTAAGCGGCCCCAAGCGCCGTAAACGGCACCTGGAAATGGCGCCCGCCCGGGAAGGCGTAATGACGCAGAGACGCAAATGCATCAAAACGCTCAGCATGTCCGGTCAGCGCTTCAGCCAGCAGTTTGCCGGCAAGATGCGTACAGGTAATGCCATGGCCGCTGTATCCTTGCAGGTAGTAAATGTTGTCAGCAAAACTGCCAAATTGCGGCATACGTGAATAGGTCAGCAAGAAGTTACCGGTCCAGGCAAAGTCCAGCTTCACGCCTTTTAGCTGAGGGAAGACTTTCTCCATCTTCGGACGGATCAGTTTCTCTACGTTGGCCGGATCACGTGCGCCGTATACCACACCGCCGCCAAACAGCATCCGGTTGTCGCCGGTAATACGGAAGTAATCCAGCAGGTAATTACAGTCTTCTACGCAGTAACGTTGCGGCAGCAGCTCATCGCACAGTGCATCTGACAATTGTTCTGTCGTCACCACCTGTGTGCCGCATGGAATGGCTTTATTGCTGATATTCGGCGCCAGACCACCCAGATAAGCATTGCCGGCCAGTACCATATATTGCGCTTTGACTGAGCCCTGGCTGGTGTGAGCAACAGGTTTGGCGCCTTTTTCAATCCGGGTAACGGCTGACTGTTCAAAAATCTGTCCGCCCATCTGAATAATGGCTTCGGCTTCGCCCAGCGCCAGGTTCAGTGAATGAATATGGCCGCCACGCATGTCCAGCAAACCGCCTTCGTAGACGTCAGTGCCCACCATAGTTTGCAGCTCAGCTTTATCGAGCAGTGTCATCTCTTTATTGCCGTAGCGCTCCCAGTTGGCTTTATGGTGCTTCAGTCCTTCTAACTGCTTGTTGTTCACCGCAGTAAACAGGCCGCCCTGACGATGATCACAGTCAATGTTAAATTCTTCTATCAGGCCGCGAATAATATCGCCACCTTCAAAAATCATGCTGCACAGCGCATCTGAGGTCTTTTTATCGTAACGTTTCTCGATGACATCGACATCGCGGCTGTAGCTGTTGACAATTTGTCCGCCGTTACGGCCCGTCGCGCCAAAGCCCACTTTGGCACTTTCGAGGACCACAACCTTAAAGCCTTTTTTCGCCAGGTGCAGCGCCGATGACAGACCGCTGAAACCCGCACCCACGATACACACATCGCACTCGATGTTATCGGTCAGGGTGCGAAACTCTCGCGTATAGTTCGCCGTAGCGGCGTAGAAAGAACCGGTATGATTAATCACAGTAAACTCCTTTTAGTACGACTCAAGACGAAGCCAAGTGGTTTTCACCTCTGTGAACTTCTCCAGGGCATGCAGTGATTTATCCCGACCATTGCCGCTTTGTTTAAAGCCGCCAAACGGAACTGTCATGTCACCTTCGTTGTAGTTATTAATCCAGACCGAACCCGCCTGAAGCTGACGGGCAACCCGGTGTGCACGGTCCAGATCGGACGTCCATAACGCGGCACCCAGCCCATAGGGGGAATCGTTGGCGATCGCAATCGCTTCTTCTTCTGTGCTGAACGGGATCACGCACAACACAGGACCAAAAATTTCTTCACGGGCAACAGCCATGTCATTACTGACATCACCTAACACCACCGGGGCAACAAAGGCACCTTGCCCTGCGACATCACCGCCGCACAGCACTTTGGCACCGGCCGCTTCCCCTTTGGCGACATAATCCAGCACTTTGGCTTTGTGATCCTGATCGATCAGTGCGCCCATTGACGAAGCAGGATCGAGCGGATCTTTCGGAGTAAAGGTGTGTGATGCCGCGATGACTTTGGCGACAAACGCATCTTTGATGCTTTCATGTACCAGCAAGCGGGTGGCTGCCACGCACACTTCGCCCTGGTTATAGAAACAGCCCGCTGCGGTTTCCGCCGCTGCCTTGTCCAGATTCTTGTAATCCGCGAACACGATATTGGCATTTTTACCGCCCGCTTCGGCCCAGACACGTTTCATATTGGATTCGCCCGAACACACCATCAGTTGACGGGCTACCCGGGTTGAGCCGGTGAAGGTGATGCAATCCACATCATCATGACGGGCGAGCGCATCCCCCACTTCATGCCCGAATCCAGGCAATACCTGAAACACACCGTCCGGGATACCGGCCTGTTTGGCCAGTTTGCCAAGATGGATCGCGGTTAACGGTGACTTTTCAGAGGGTTTGAGAATCACACTGTTTCCGGCCGCCAGCGCTGGTCCTAATTTCCAACACGCGAGCCATAGTGGAAAGTTCCAGGGCACTATGGCCGCAACGACACCAATGGGCTGATGCGTGATATAGGCATGCACATTGACTTCAGTGGGCGCTACTTCGCCATAGGTTTTATCAATCGCTTCGGCGTACCAGCGAATGGCCGCGGCAGCGCCGGGAATATCAGTACTGAAACTGTGACTGATAGGTTTACCGGTATCCAGGGTTTCCAGCAGGGCCAGGGTTTCCCGCTCCTGATCGATCAGGTCGGCAAACGCCAGTAACACAGCTTTTCTCTGTGCCGGACTCTGATCCTGCCAGTCTCCGCGATTAAAGGCACTTCTGGCCATCTCAACAGCAATTGCTGCATCCTTTGCGTCACAGCGGGCAACATCAACAAGATGCTCGTCTGTCGCAGGGTTGATCACAGCAAAGGTGTTACCACTCTGGGCATGCTGGTATTCACCGTGAATGAATGCCCTGGCTTCAATTTCTATCTGCTGTTTTAGTGCTGTCCATTGCTGTTGAGTGTTCATACGCCTTCCTTTTGGGTGTGGACGTCAGAAACTAGCCGGGGTATGTGCGCTGACAATCCGGCAAAGTTTGTCCGTTCTGTTGGTAAACTTGTGAGGAATACTGGTATCAAACAGGTAACTTTCCCCTTCGCCGATAACATAGGTTTTGTCACCCAGCGCCAGTTCTATTTCACCTTCCAGTACCGTTCCGCTTTCCTCACCTTCGTGTTTAATGCTTATCAGTCCTGTGCTTGAATGAGGCTGGTATACCTCAATCAAAAAGCCCATTTGTCTGTCTTTACGGCCGTCGCAGACCAGTTTCATTGAAACTTGTTCGTTGCCCATTTCAATGAGCTGATCAGGCTTAATCACCACCGGACGCTCATCAAATGCCTGATCTTGTGTAAAAAACTCAGACAAGGACATATCGAACACTTTCACTATCTTGTGTAATGAACTGACCGACGGACTCACCTTGCTGTTCTCGATTGATGAGATAGCGCTGTGGGTGATATCGGCTTTTTCTGCCAGTTCACGCTGAGACAATTTGTATTCTTTTCTAAGCTGTGCGATTTTTTTACCAATTGAGTCAGTTTCCATCATGGAGGCTCCTTCGTTTTGAAGCCGATATCATAAACTGATCAAACAAAATTCGTGAAAAATGGTTTTCAGTCGCTTGCCATTCTGGGTGCCACTGCACACCAATAAAGAATGGATGCGCCTGTAAACTAAAGGCTTCAATCAAACCATCCGGTGCAACGGCTTCCACGGTAAGACCTGGTGCTAATTGATTAACACCCTGGCCGTGCAGAGAATTCACTTCAATGTTGTCCAGCGGCGCCAGCCAGTCGGCAAAGATGCCATTGTCAGAAATATTTACCGGATGAGCCGGTGAATACTTGAGGACCATGTCATTAAGCGGGCTTTCCCTGTGATCGTTAAAGCCTTCAACTTCATGCACTTTCGGGTGCAGTGATCCACCAAGCGCAACATTCATTTCCTGAAATCCGCGGCAGATACCGAGAATAGGCACGTTCTCTTTGATACAGGTATCTATCAGTGCAAATGACAGAGCATCACGGCCTTCATCTTTTTTCGGTTCATCATGTTCTGCACCGTAACGGGCAGGCGCAACATTCGAATGGCTGCCGGTCAGCAGCACGCCGTCGACCAATCCAATCAGTTGCTTAATTTCTTCAGCCGTAGAGCCCGACGGGAACAGAACCGGGTTGGCACCAAACTGCTTTATCGCATGGAGATAGAACTCATTAACACTTTGAATGCCATAGCCTTCCAGTGATTTTTTACAGCATACAACGCCAATTACCGGTCCAGCTTTTGTTGAGTTCATCATGGTCTCTCCTGCCATCAGTGTTCGATTTATTGAACAAACCTAGCTTAGAGCAGTAAGGGAAATCAACCTGCAATTTACAATGATGTTACTAAAATTTGATCAACGTTCGATATTTCGAACATTTTGAACACAATTATTGCCATTTGGCGTTCTTCTGTTAAATATAAGTTACAGGATGTATCCACACGAGGTGTTTCGTGAATGAACGGATTTAAAGAAGAAGTTAAAAATTTTAAACAAAAGTGGCCAGAGATCAGGTTCGTTGATTTGCTCTTTACCGACATCAACGCAACCCCGAGAGGCAAACGTATTCCAGTCGAAGCGGTTGAAAAAATAGAGAAAGGCGTTTACTTACCTCTCTCTACTATCTCGCTGAGCATTGAAGGGAATGTGGTTGAAGAAGCGGGACTCGGCGAGGCACTGGGTGAACCAGATCATATCTGTTACCCGGTTCCAGGCACATTGACCACCACCTTTAATCCTGAAGTCGGCCAGGTCATGCTGACCATGATGGATGAGTCAGGCAGCCAGCCGACAGACCTTTGTATCCGCTCTGTTCTGGTGAGCCTGCTTGAGCAGCTTCACCAACGCGAGCAGTTTCCGGTTGTCGCGATTGAGCTTGAGTTTTATCTGCTGGATAAAAACCGCGGGGTTAAGGGCGCTATCCAACCGCCTCTCAATCCCATCCACCATGACAGAGAGTACCGTTCAGATGTGTACAACGTAGAGAATCTTGATGATTATTCCGCGTTTTTACGCGATCTGAATGACGCTGCCGTTGCTCAGGGACTGAATACGTCAGGCGCGCTGTCTGAATCGGCGCCTGGTCAGTTCGAGATCAACTTTAACCACCAGCAAGATGTTGTTAATGCTTGCGATCAGGTCATTCTGGCTAAACGGTTAATTCGCCAGGTTGCTCAGGCCCATGATTTCGATGTCACTTTCATGGCTAAACCCTATGCTGACGAAGCCGGTAACGGCAAACACATGCATCTGAGCGTGGTAGATAAAGACGGCAAGAACCTGTTTTCCGATAAGGAAGGCGAAGCCAGCCCCTTCTATTACCAGACGCTGGCTGCCATGCTGGCCATGATGCCGGATTCCATGGCACTGCTTTGCCCTAACGTGAATTCATACCGCCGCTTCTCGGCTTCTATGTACACGCCCACCCATGCCAACTGGGGAGAAAACCACCGCGGGGTTGCACTCAGAATACCAATGAGTGACAGCCATAACCGCCGTATTGAACATCGTATCGCTGGAGCAGATGTCAACCCGTATGTGCTTGCTTCAGTGCTCTTGGCTGGCTTGCTTGCCAGCGAACGTTTTACTTTTGAGCAATGCCCACCACAACTGGCCGACAATGCGGTAGAGTTACCTCTTCGCATGCCGGACGCACTAATAAAGCTTGCATCAAGCGAGCTAATGTCGATGTACCTACCGCAATCATTTATCTCGCTTTATCTAGCATGCAAGCAACGTGAACTGGCGGACTTTGAAAAAGCCGTCACGCCACTGGAAATTGAGTGGATGCTTCATTCAGCGTAACTGAAAGATAGGAAAGGAATTCTTGTATGACAGTGAAAACACCTGCATTAGATGCGCCGCAGAAGCCAAATGCGAAGAGCATGTCGGTTATTCTGGCAATTGCCGGGATCATCGGGACTTTTGCCATTATTGGTAACACCCATGAATCAGGAACGCCCTATGGCTGGTACAGTTTGTTACCGACCATTTTCGTTCTGGCCGTGGCGTTGTTAACTCACCGAACCGTCGAGGCCCTGTTCAGTGGCGCTATCGTCGGCCTGATTATGATAGATCCTCAGCAGATCGTCGGGAATGTCGTCGATGTGTCGATGACAGTCATGATGGATGAAACCATTGCCTGGCTGATTCTGGTCTGCGGCTTAATGGGCGGATTGATCACCATACTGGAAAAAGGCGGCAGTATCCTGAGTTTTAGTGAAGCTTTGGTCACTAAAGTCAAAAGCAAACGCCAGTCAATGGTACTGACTTTCGTGCTGGGTATTCTGGTCTTCATTGATGACTACCTGAATGCGATTGCGATTTCGTCATCGATGAAGCGCATTACAGACAGCTACAAAATCTCTCGTGAGAAACTGGCTTATCTGGTCGATTCCACCGCCGCACCGGTTTGTATCCTGCTGCCTATTTCCACCTGGGCTATATTCTTCAGCTCGCTGCTGGAAGATAACGACATTGCCGCATCCGGCAAAGGGATCAGTGCCTATATAGATGCGATTCCCTATATGGCATACGGCTGGGTAACACTGCTGGTTGTGTTCCTGGTAGCCACTGGAAAAATCCCTGACCTGGGTGCGATGAAAGCGGCAGAGAAACGTGCACAGAATGGTCAGGTGCAGCCTGACGGTGGCGTTGACATTGCACTAGGTGAAGATGTGAAAGCGCATCCAAACTCAACCATTGGTGTACTGAACTTTGCCCTGCCTATGATAGTGCTGGTTGCCGCAAGCTGGTATTTCGATATTGATTTGCTGGCTGGCGTCTTCGTTGCCATGATTTTCACCATGTTCCTTTACGGCGTACAGCGTCTGATGCCGGTGAACACCATGTTTGAGGCTGTCTATGACGGTATCAAAATCATGATGTTACCTCTGGCAACCGTCATCGCCGGTTTCATGCTGAAAAACGTCAATGATCAGTTGGGTCTGACACAGTATGTTATCGAAACTGTTTCGCCTTACCTGTCGGCACAAATGTTCCCTGCAATCATCTTCCTTGTGATGGCCGCGCTGGTCTTTGCGACCGCCTCATCCTGGGGATTGTTTGCGGTAGCCATGCCGATTGTATTCCCGCTGGGTGCGCACCTGGGTGTACCTGTCTCTATCACTATCGGCGCGCTGTTGTCAGCGTCTGCGGCCGGCAGTCACTCATGCTTCTTCAGTGACTCCACGGTTCTGTCTGCACAAGGCAGTGGCTGTACCGCTATGCAGCACGCCCTGACTCAAATCCCTTATGCACTGATTGGTATTGTTGCAACCGCAGTGTTCTTTCTGGTTATCGCCTGATAACAACGCAACACCTAACTCAAGAAAAACCTAGCCCAAGAAAAACCGCCACCTTGAAAAAGGTGGCGGTTCTTTTTATGGTTCAGCTCGGTACAGAACAAGCCAGATCGTTAACTGACTTTTTCCAGCGATTTCACCTCTTCATCATCAAGCATTGCTTCATCGATCAGATGCGGTGAATGCGTGCTTTTTGCTTTCTGTTTCTTACGCTGCTGACGATGCACGCCCAGCGCCAGCATACAAGGGGTTATCACCAGCGTCAGAACCGTTGCAAAGGCCAGCCCGCCCGCCACGGCTGTGGCAAGTTGTGCCCACATTTGCGTAGACGGGGCGCCAAATTCCACTTTGCGCTGTATCAGATCCACATTCACCATCAGTACCATTGGCATCAAGCCTAAAATGGTGGTGACTGTGGTCATCATTACAGGACGTAAGCGCTGGGCGCCGGTGCGAAGAATCGCCTCAATCGGCTCCATGCCCTGGTTTCTGAGCACGTTATAGGTATCAATCAGAACGATATTGTTATTCACGACTATCCCGGCCAGCGAGATGATACCAATCCCTGACATCACTATGCCAAACGGCTGATTGAACACCAGCATCCCAAGCAGTACACCGACCGTTGAGAACAGAACAGCTGTCAGGATCAGAAAAGCCTGATAGAAAGAATTAAACTGGGTGACCAGAATAATCGCCATCACAGCCATCGCAACCAGGAAGGCTTTACTCAGGAAAGCCGACGCTTTCTCCTGCTCTTCGTTTTCCCCTCGGAGCGTAATCTGGACCCTGGGATCCAGCCCCAGTTCGGGTAAACGCGCCATGACTTCAGGAATGACTTTACTCAGATTATAACCGGGCGCCATGTCAGCCGTTACCGACAGCGCCTGACGTCCATCCACTTTTTTGATGGTATCCAGCTTGTTGGCGGCTTCTAAAGTACTGAAGTTACTGAGCGGAATCTGCCCCTGCGCCGTTTTCAGCCGTAGCTCTTCAAGGCGGGTAATATGCCGGTACTGTTCCGGGAACCGCACACGGATATCCATTTCATCATCAACGTCATCAGCCCGGTATTCGCCGAGCGTTAACCCTGTTGTGACAAACTGGACATTATTTCCGACCAAAGTGGCATCTGCGCCAAACCGCGCGGCATCGGCCCGATCAACTTTTATCTGCCATTCGATACCCGGTTTAGGGCCGGTATCATCAATGTTGGTGAAGGCAGGGTTAGATTCCAGTTCCTTACGGACTTTCGCAACTGAGTCTTTCAGCAGTGCAGGAAAGCGTGAACTGATTTGCAGGTTGACATCTTTATCGCCCGTTGGTGGCCCAGCCTGATCCTGCCGCACTTCAATTTCCAGCCCGGCAAGCCCGGCGGTGCGCAGCTTAATCTCTTCAATCGTTTCCGCCGCCGGACGTCTGTCTTGCCAGTCAATCAGGTTAACCCTAAGCATACCAATTCGGTCATCGCCTCCCGAGCGCGCATACAGGGTTTCTACCTCAGGTAGGTTCAATAGTTGGCGTTCCACCTCTTTGATCAGACGATCTTTCTCTTCAATAGATAAATCGCCCTGAGATCGAACAACGATATTAAACCCTTCCGGCTCCACCTCAGGGAAAAATTCCGTCCCGTTACCGGCTTTGCCGTACAGCAGGATAACCGCCAGCGAAAACAACAACGCGCCGAATAACACCTTCCACGGCCGTTTGACCGCCGCTTTCAGTACCCGGACATAATTGCCGGTGAAACCTGGCAGGTGCTCAATATCTCCCTCTTCAGCTTCAATCAGTTGCTGACGTTTTTCAGCAGAGATGGGCCGCGGCTTACCAAACAAGCCACCTAATGTCGGCACAAAAATCAATGCCATCGCCAAAGAGGCAACTAAGGTCATGATCAGCGTCAATGGCAGGAATTTCATGAACTCGCCCATGATACCCGGCCAGAAGAGTAACGGGCCAAAAGCTGCCAGCGTCGTTGCTGTGGAGGCAATAATCGGCCAGGCCATACGCTTTGAGGCTTTTTTGTAGGCTTCATAGCGCGGCGTGCCTTCACTCATTTCGCGGTCGGCGTATTCAGTGACCACAATGGCACCGTCTACCAGCATACCAACGGCCATGATCAGAGCAAATAGCACTACCATGTTGACCGTATAACCCAGCACGGCCAATGCCAGAATCCCGGTGAGAAACGAGCCTGGAATGGCAATTCCCACCAGCAATGCCGTACGCGCACCAAGAATAGCGATAATCACAATGACCACCAGCAAAATGGCAGACAGCACGTTATTTTGCAGGTCGTTCAACATGGTTTTGACATGTTTTGACTGATCACCGGTGTAATCCACCGCGATGGTTGGCGGCCAGAATTCGCGCTCTTTTTCAATCAGTGCTTTCACACCTTCGACCGTCTGGATGATATTTTCACCAGGCCGCTTTTTGACTTCCAGCGATACCGCAGGCTTACCATTCACGCGCGCATAAGACTCGGCATCCTGAAACGTCCTGCGAACAGTAGCGACATCACCAAAGGTAATCACTTTATCGCCAGACACCTTAACCGGCATTTCCATGACATCTTTAATATTGTCGAAGACAGAAGGCAGCTTGATCGGAAAACGCCCCTGCCCGCTGTCGAGTGTACCTGCCGCTACAAGCCGGTTATTACGGGATATCAGGTTATAAATATCTTGCTGATCCAGGTCGTAGCTTTCCATCAGCAGCGGATCAACCAGAATCTCAATCATGTCTTCCCGATCCCCACCGATATCCACTTCCAGCACTTCCCGCATGCTTTCCAGCTTATCTTTAAGATCACGAGCGATGGTAATCAGTGCTCTTTCTGGCGCAGTGCCCGACAACATAACTGTGATGGCCGGATTTTCAGAGGCCATAGTGACTTCATTAACCGTCGGCTCGTCTGTGCCATCCGGCAATTTCGCCTTTGCCAGACTCACTTTCTCGCGCACATCCGCTAAGGCACTGTTGGTATCGGCCCCGGCCACAAATTCCAGTAACACCGAACCATGCCCTTCACTGGCGGTTGATGTCATTTCTTTCACGCCATCTAAGCCGCGCAATTCCTTCTCCATGGGTCGCAGCAACAAGCGTTCAGCATCTTCCGGTGAAATACCGCTATGGGAAATCGAGACGTAAATAAAGGGAATGGTAATATCCGGTTCCGCTTCTTTAGGAATACTCTGGTAACTCATATACCCGGCAACCAAAAGAAGCAGCAGAATAAGGACAACGGTACGGGTACGATGCAATGCGGCATCTATCATCCCAAGCATTCTCAGTTCTCCATCCTGATAGCTTCAACACGATCACCCGGCCGGACGAAACCCTGACCAACGGTGATCACATCCACCACGCCTGAAAATCCGCCCAGCCAGGTACCGTCACCATCACTTTTCACGACACGCACCGGAGTAAAGACCACATGATCTTCCTCTACTGTTTTAACACCAAGATTCCCGGCCTCATCCAGAGCCAGTACGGCAGGCGTGACTTTAATGGCTTCCGTTTCTTCAATCGGTACCACCAGCTCAGCACTGGTCCCTGCCAGCAAGTGCAGCTCATCATTGTCGAAAGCGACCTCGATACGGAAAGTATTTGTGGTTTCATTTGCCACTTTCGAAAGGTAGCGAACCTTGCCTGTGGCAGCATGGTTTCCTGTCAATCTTGCCTCCGCTTCCTGGCCCAAACGAATATGCTGAATATCCGTTTCGGTGACATCAGCCCGGACAATCAGCGGATTGATATCCGCAATATTGCCGACCGGATCGCCCACCTGAACATAATCGCCTACTTCTACCATTCGCTCATTCAAGATACCGCTCAATGGAGCCCGGATGGTGGTTTTTTCCAGCTTCAGCGTCAAGGTTGCTATGGTCGTTTGCGCATCAACAAGGTCAGCTTCGGTTTGAGCTAACAGAACACGCCCCTGAAAGCCTTTTTCATTCAGTCGCTTCGCACCGTCGTATTCAATCTGCCGCTGTTTGAGCACGGCTTTCGCCCGCTTTAACTGCTCCGGCCAGTCATCCTGAGCCAGACGGGCAATGATTTGTCCTTCCTTCACTAACGAGCCACGCTGCGCAATCACATCAACGACTCGTCCAGCCACTTCGGCTTTGATTGTCGCCTGCCGGCTGGGTTCTGTTTTACCGTATAAGGTCAGACTACGAAATACCGGCTCGGCGGCGAAGGTGGTGATTCTGACTTTAGGTACCGGCGCATTATCCTGAGACTGAACAGGCACACTGTTTTCATTACCCGGCGCCTGCATTGCTGTGCTGTCTTCCTGAGACTGACCACCAGACAGCATCCAGCCAAGAATCAGAACGGTAATACCAATGGCATATATATAAGGCCTGGCCGCCAACCACCGTAACACGGTGTGTAGTCCTCTCATCATATTCTCCTTTTTTATGACGAAACGTCACTAAACGCTACCACTCAAGTCTAATGCAATTTTTCTGGATTCATTTTGTTATTGGCCCATAAAATGAAACTGCAACTGTGAGCTTTAACATTTAAAAGTAACGAATAAATCAAGTTGAATTCTACTTATGTGTCTGTGAGATAAAAAGCAGAGCTTACTTGTTTCAACTGTATTGTTCTGAATATGTTAACCCTGATGAAAAACGGGATTATTAACGTGTCCGTACTTTATAAATTAACCCATTTGCAATATACCCTATTCATAGTCGGTACACGTCTGTAGCAAGTCACATACCAAAAAATATTTATACTATAATTCAATAAGCTACAGAAAACCCAAACT
Organism: Photobacterium sp. WH77; assembly: GCF_022014395.1. NCBI lineage: Bacteria > Pseudomonadati > Pseudomonadota > Gammaproteobacteria > Vibrionales > Vibrionaceae > Photobacterium > Photobacterium sp. WH77. The sequence goes on from NZ_JAKLTE010000018.1 coordinate 23,598, forward strand.
CAGAGCATGGCGAGAACAACCAAAATCTGGCGAATTGTTTACTTTTTTATTCATGCTGTTATGCAATTCGCCACATCAGCTGGGGTTAATTTATCTGTTGTTAACTCTATATATAAGCAGACTTTTCTCTGATACACTCCGCCGAAAATACAGGTGGTGCTTTAAGGAATAAAGCGATGATCGAATGGAGTAAAGATCGAATCTGGTATCAGGATATGCCGTGGAAACGTTATGGCGTGCCTGTTGGCTGCCGCATGACAGTGATACGGCTCAAAAATGATAATCTTCTTGTCCATTCCCCGGTTCAGCTCACTACTGATATTCAGCTCCGGTTAGCTAAACTTGGCCATGTCTCAGCCATAGTGACGCCTAACCTGAATCATCATCTCTTTTTGTCCGAATGGTGGCTCGCCTACTCTCAGGCGACTTTTTTTGCCCCTCCAGGGCTTCAGTTCAAGCGCACAGATCTGGTTTTTGATGATGCACTGGGTGCTGAAACGCCTGCGATGTGGCGAGGACAATTATTGCAGACGCTGTTAAGAGGCAGCGATCATGTTGAAGAAGTGGTGTTTTGCGATCCCGAATCACAAACACTGATCCTTGGCGATGCCATGGCCTGGCTGCGAAACAGCCACAACCCGGCCACCGTGGCCTTAGCCATAGCCAATGGCTGCTATTTTCATCCGGCAATGCCACTCTACTGGCGTCATAGCTTCCACAACAAAACCCGGTTACGCCAGTCTTTACAGGAAATTCTGACCTGGCCATTTGACAGAATCCTGTTTGCCCATGGGCAAGTGATACCCGAGAACGGCAAACATATCTTTTCTCAAGCTTTTCGCTGGGCACTGGCCTAGAAAAATAACGCGCTCAGTTGCAATAAAGCTGTCAGCTTTTCACTCCACTATGAACCATGATAAGTGTATACCTAAACTACTTGATGATGCAGGTAGGCGGCAAGCCAACACCGCTGCAGCTTCAAGTAGGACAGGTATAGTGATGATGAAAACAGGGATTCAATGTGACTATTACCGAGCGTTTGCCTGAACTGATACAACTTGAAGCACTGATTGAAAGCGAAGCGAAAATCAAGAACCGGATTAGCCTGCAAGCCAGTGAGTTAATCCGGTTACCTTTCCATGAGCAGCATCTCCCCATTTATGAGTGCCGTTTAGGCAATCCCGCTCCCGGCCTGCCCTGCCTGTTTCTGGTTGGCGGAGTGCATGGCCTTGAGCGCATTGGGACTCAGGTTTTGCTCTCTCTGCTGACCAGCCTGTGTCAGCGTCTGGCTTGGGATAATAACCTGCAACGCACGCTTGAGAACATGCAGATAGTGGCGATTCCGCTGCTTAATCCGGTAGGTATGGCCATGCAGCGCCGCTCGAACGCCAGACATGTTGATCTGATGCGCAATGCCCCTGTCGAAAGTCAGGAGCGCACAGCATGGCTGGTCGGTGGCCATAGAATCAGCCCCCGTCTGCCGTGGTACCGCGGTCCGGCAGGGCGTCCAATGGAAGCTGAAGCACAGCTGCTGGTTGATCAGGTGCTAAAGCATACCCGGCAAAGCCCGTTTACCATGGCGCTGGATTGCCATTCTGGCTTCGGGCTCAGAGACAGAATCTGGTTCCCTTATGCCAAAAGTACCCGGCAGCCAGTCTCGCGACTCGGCAGTCTGTTTCGGGTGCGGGAAATGTTTTTTCAGGCTTACCCTCATCAAAACTATGTGTTCGAGCCACAGACAAAACACTACACCTGCCACGGCGACTTGTGGGACTTTTTGTATGATGAAGCTGAAGCTCAGGGAAATCCGCTGCTACCTCTCACGCTGGAAATGGGCTCCTGGCTTTGGGTGAGAAAAAACCCGTTGCAACTCTGGCATCCACTGGGCTTATTCCATCCCATTAAAAAGCACAGAGTACAACGGACACTCCGCAAGCATCTCGTTCTGTTAGACTTTCTGATAAATGCAACCGAAGCTTATACCAACTGGTTCAGTCACAACCAAGAGATGGCCGACTGGCACCAGGCAATGTTGCTCTGGTATTCATCAAACCATCAGGATAACTGCTCATGACTCACTGCCAACGACCTATTATCCTTTTGCGAGGATTACTTCGCGAGCAAAGGCACTGGGGCAATTTCACCCAACAGCTAAGGTCGCATTTTCCTTTCCGAAAGGTGATCGCTTTGGATCTCGCCGGTAACGGTCAACGGTTTCTGGAGACATCACCCTCCACCGTCAGTGCCATGGTTGATGACCTCCATCAGCAGTTACATTTTTTGCATGCCCGCGAACTCGACACGGAAAATCAAATAGAAGCAGGTACCTATGATCTGCTGGCGATTTCTATGGGAGGGATGATTGCGCTTGAGTGGGCAAGATTGTACCCGGAGGAAGTGAAGTCGCTGGTACTGCTCAATACCAGTGATGGCAAACAATCCCCCTTTTATAAACGATTACGGTGGCGGCAGTATCCCAATATCATCAGGTTGCTGATGAGCAAACCCAAAGAGCAGGAAAAATTCATTCTTCATATGACCTCAAACATGTACCCCGGAGATCCTGACATACTGAAAACATGGATTCGATGGCGCAAAGAGTGTCCTATCCAAAGGAGTAATCTGTTCCGGCAACTGAACGCCGCAATGACTTTCAGATATAAAGATGTTCCGGATAAACCCGTATTACTGCTTGCTTCGCAACATGACGAGCTGGTCGATGTTTCTTGCAGCCGAACGCTTGCCCACTACTGGCAGTGCCCTATACACATTCACCCCAGTGCCGGCCATGACTTACCACTTGATGACCCCGACTGGGTTTGCCGTTACTCACTGGCATTCTGGCAGAATGCAAAATGAAACCAGATTGAATAAAGCCAGCTTGATTGCGAAGTTTACTCAGCAGCCAGTTTGTTCAGCTCATTGTAAAGCCACACACTTCTTGGTTGTAACAAGAAGAAGTCCGTGACGTCTCAGTGTTGATACGTCACAAAAGAAGCGTTACCGATATTCTCAAAGATGACATTGCATACGTTGAGATTTATGCAGGTGCATAATCATCGTAGGAGAATTTTCATGTCTTACAATCGCAGTATTTTCATCACATCTGTTACCGCTCTGAGCCTGCTATTACTGCAGGGCTGCAGTTCCGGTGACGACGAAACCAGCACACAAGCCCCCACCGCCTCGCCCATCGATAAAACGATGAACATCTATTTACCGGCAAGAACGGATAAAAAACCCAACACTAAAAATCCGGTTTTCCAGTTCACCAATGTGGCCTATTTCCGCGAAAATTTAGAGTATGACAACCCGGCTCAGTTTACGATTTTTGATGATGGCACTTGGGAATATTATGCCGAGCGTATTATCAACAACAAAGTGACAGGCGGCGAAGACAATTCTGGTGGCGCATGGATCCAGACTTTTTATGTGAAATACTACAGTGACTGGGATCAGTATAAAAAAACCTGTGCCGGTTCTATTCTTCATTCCAACAACTATGATTTAGCCACAGCCAAATACAATGTTGAGCTAAGAAATTATAAACAAAGCGGCTTGGATAATGTGCTAAAACAAAAACTTCCTCAGATTCGCTGTATTGATGCTTATCAGCAATGGCATCAATAACATCCTCTGATAGCGCTAAACTTTGCCCGGTAACCCACCAGGCAAAGTTTGGCTTAATCTCTGACGTTTACTTAGGCGAGGCAAACACCTGGGTCCAGTAAATGCCGTAGGTACTGCCTGAGTTGGTATCAGAAGCTGCGCCCATCTGCGTGAAACTGCCGTTCATGATATTTCTGCAATGCCCAGGACTTTCTAACCAGCCTTGCATCACAGCAGATACCGTCTTCTGGCCTGCCGCAATATTCTCACCTACGGTTTTCCAGCTGTAACCCTGTGCTGTTACACGCGAACTTGGCGACGAGCCATCCAACCCGGTATGACTGAAATAGTCATAATTGGCCATATCGCTCGAGTGCAGGAATGCCGTTTGTTCTAAAGTGGCATCCCATGTCAGAGGAGCAACTGCCGGCATCCAGGTTCCGCCACAGTCCTGGCCCTGTGCCCGTGCAGCATTCACCGCTGCCAGCATTTCATCAGCCATAGATTGATTTGAGCTGCCAGAGCCGGTTTGATCTGAGCCGCCTGTATTTGAGCCAGTGCCGGTTCCGTCTGAGCCAGAGCCTGTGCTTCCGCCTGTCGTTTGATCACCACCGCCGGTCGTTGGTCGCTCAGAAGAACCACCATTAGATACTGAAGAGCCGTTATGAGAAGTAGAGCTGTCACCTGAACCGCCGTCTGAACCGCCACACCCGACAAGGGCAAACATAGATAAAATCAATACTGTAAGAATTCGCATGGGTACATCCACTTAATAATAATAAGATCCTGATTTATAACGCAGAGGCCAGAACAATCAGTAGCCAGGGATAAGTCTCTGCAATGTGCAACCTTTACAGCTGCAAAGATAAAATCAGCCAACAACGGGAGAGGAATATACTGACTGCAAACATCTGCTAGCAATAGCTGACGTTTAAAAAATACGCATCCTGACAATCATTTGACACAAAAATTTGCCAGTTTTTGAGCACAAGGCAGAACTTAATCTCAACGAAACAAGCAGATAAACCACCCGTACATTGTTCAAAATTCACACAGAAGGATTAGGTTGTTTTTTGTTCGATCTTAACAAAAATCACACACAGTGACATTGATGCAAGCAAGATATCAACAAGGAGAATGAGAAGAAGGTTAGGACACCAAGGATCTGGCCACTCAGGCCAAATCCTGCTGGCTGAGGCTTACGCCTTTGATTTGCGCATACAGGTTATCGCCGACATGGAGGTGCAGCTCATCTGCCGCCCAGGGCGTGATATTGGCCGTCAGGATTGACGTGCCAACAGCTAAACGGAGTACCACGATATCAGAGTGATATTTATGCTGCTCTATGCCTTCGACGGTCGCGGGCAACACATTCCGTATACTGGTCTGCGCGGGTTTGATTCGGGTGACGGAAATGTCATTCGCGTGAATTCTCACCCTGACCATTTCCCCGACTGGCCGGCGCACTCTGCTGACCCACAACGGCAGGTCTGGCCCGATACAAAGCTGGGTCAACGGATAGGAAGGATGGTGTTCAGTTACTTTTAGCTGCAACACTGAGCTTTGTTCTCTGGCGCTGAGCCAGGGACGCATCACAGAGGAGGCCCACACATCTGTCAGTGCACCATTTCCAATCACTTTCCCCTGATCCAGCACCACCATGTGATCTGCCAGGCGAAGTATCTCATCCAGGCTGTGACTGACATAAAGCACAGGAATACTGACACTTTTAGCTAACGATTCCAGATAAGGCATCAGCTCTTGCTTGCGCGGTAAATCCAGCGAGGCTAAGGGCTCATCCATCAACAACATATCGGGTTTACTCAGTAACGCGCGGCCAATGGCAACACGCTGCTTCTCTCCGCCAGATAAACTGGCAGGATAACGACCTAATAAATGCGATATATCCAGAAGTTGAACGACTTCACTGAACAGTTCCGGGTCTGGTTTGCTGTGGTTTCCGTAAAGCAGATTACCTCTCACCTTATAATGCGGAAACAATCTGGCATCCTGAAAAACATACCCAATACGGCGCTTTTCCGGTGGTAAATCAATGCCCTGCCAAGTATCACAAAGCACATGCTTGCCAAATGCGATGTGGCCTTCATCCGGCTTACTTAACCCACTGACGATATTAATAAAAGAGGTTTTTCCTGCACCAGAACGGCCAAAAATGGCAATGATACCCGATTCGGGTAAGCGCAAGTCGACATCCAGTCGCATTTGTCCAAGTTGCTTGACAAAATTCAGCTCTAACATCAGTTACCCAGCCTGTTTCGCGCTATACGAGCCAGCCACTCTGCGATTACCAGAGACAGCAAAGCAATAATAATGGCAATCACGCACAAGCGGGCAGCTTCCACTTCGGCCCCCGGTGTCTCTATGAATGAAAACATAGCCAGAGGGATAGTTTGCGTTTCGCCCGGTATATTCGAGACAAAGGTGATGGTTGCGCCGAATTCGCCCAACGCCCGGGCGAAGGCAAGTACGGTACCGGTAAGTATACCGGGTAACATAAGCGGTAATGTGATGGTAAAAAAAACTTTAACCGGACTGGCCCCGAGCGTGCGGGCCGCCTGCTCCAGTTTAGGATCAACATTTTCCAGCGCAAGCCGTATTGCTCTTACCATTAACGGAAAAGCCACCACAGCGACAGCCAGAACAGCACCACGCCAGCTAAACCCAAACGTGATGCCAAACCAATCGTACAGATAAGCGCCAATCATACCCTGGCGCCCCATCATGACCAACAGCAAGTAGCCGACCACGACAGGAGGAAGAACCAGCGGCAAATGTACCAGGCCATCTAACAGGGATTTCCCCCAAAACTGCCCTCTTGCCAGCAACCAGGCACAGCCAATTCCTGCCGGAAGACTGACAATCACTGCAGTGAGTGCGACTTTCAAACTCAGCTGCAGTGCGGTGACTTCGTAGTCGGTTAAGGTAAAGGTATCCATGGGAAAATTCAGAATGACACACTTCCCGTTGGTTAATTGACTGAAAAGCCGTAGCGTTCGAACACTTCGGTTGCATCAAACAACTGCAGGTACTCATAAAATCCCTGGGCCGCTTTCGATGGGGCCTGCTGAGTTAAAGCAACCGGATAGGTAATGGGCTGATGGCTTTGCTCAGGGAACTGGGCAACAATTTTGACGTCTTGTGCTACCTGAGCATCTGTCTGGTAAACAATACCAAACTTCGCTTCTTGCCTTTCCACCAGCAAGAGCGCAGCACGAACATTGTTTGCTCTCGCCAGCAAAGGTTCTGCCCGCTGCCAGAGTCCCAGAGACTCCAGGGCTTCTTTGGCATAAATGCCTGCCGGTACATGATTCGGATCGCCAACAACCAGTCGGCTGCCATTTAATGTCTTCGTGATGTCCCACGAGGCATTTAGCGGTACTGAATTCACCGATTCAGATTTATGCGTAACCAAGACTAATCGATTATGTAGTAAATCTTTGCGTGATTCGCTATTGATCACTTTCTGCTCTGCCGCATAATCCATCCATTTTGTATTTGCTGATAAATACAAATCTGCTGGTGCACCTTGAGCTAACTGGCGGGCAAGCGTTGACGACGAGGCAAACGAGAGTACAACCTCATTGCCACTGGCATGCTCATAACTTTCCGCCAATTCATTCAACGCATTGGTGAGCGAAGACGCAGCAAAAACCAGCACTTTTTCCTGTGCAGTAGCCTGAGGCAGGTTAAACAGACACAGAGAAAATAACACGAACCAAAGCTTTTTCATTACCAGACTCCATTCCAATCAATGAGTCAGAGATAGTAAATTGCAAGACTATACCTGACAATTATTTTCCGACCTTTAAGTCAGAAAATAAAAATTACCAAAAAAAGAGCCCTGGGCAATCATGCTTACATTAAGCAGCGATTGGCCAGGACTCTCGCCCGCCGTGTTTTGCTTTGCGCTGAAAACTGCCTTTGCCTTTTCGGGCTTTTTCAACTCTGCTGCGGAAAACTTTACTGGTGACGACGGCTTTAAGGGCATTGTCCATGATTGTTCCGCGACCATGATCAGTTTCAAAACCAGTATTTGTGGCCTGCTCTGTGTGCTGGCAGCACTTTTTCTTTGCCATTATATGCTCCTTGGTTAATCAGTAATTACCGGCAAATTTCAAGCGAAGTGTACGCCTGACAGTTAAAAACACAAGAGATTGCCAAGATAAATTTTAGTCATCAGATTTCAAAAAAGCGCTTTAATTTCCTGACGTTGCTACTTCACCGCCAGAAACACCGGGGTCAATATACTGTTTATACAAATCCAGGAATTCTAATACGACTTCTCTTGCCACGTCTGTTTCGCAATTGGTCAAAAAAACCATACCTGTCTGAGTGATCGGGTTAAAAACCATTTCTGTTCTTATCCCTTTGACCCAGCCACCGTGATGAACAAAGCCGGTAATCCCCTGATAGTCAAATGTTCGCCACCCTAAACCGTAATACACATTACTCAGCTTCGCCCGGTACCGATACTGATTAGCCCTTATCAATGGCTTATGTAACAAAGTGAGGTTGTCTTCACTGAGGACTTCAGGATATTGGCCAAACTGAGCCAGCATCCACTGCGCAAGATCCTGTGCGCTGGCATTGACACCAGCCGCCGCTGGTACGCCATAATAGTAAGGAGCAGGTTTAACTGCCGCATAGCCTGACTTGGTTCTGACATGCGGGACAACCCTGTCATCGGCATTCAGAAAGCGCTCCAGGCCAAAGGTTGCACTGTGCATATGAAGCGGAATAAAAATATGCTCTGTCACAAACTGGCTGTATTCCATGCCAGATGCCAGTGAAATCATGTCAGCACTCAGGTTATAAACAATGTTCTGGTAGCCGTAACATTCACCGGGATCGCAAACAAACTTTACCCGGTTTAATATCGAAAGAATCCGCTGATAACTCACATCATTTTCAAGCAGATCAGAGTACGCCTGAGGCACCAGACCTGTGGTATGCGACAAGACATTTCGCAACGTGACGACTTTACCTAAATCCGGATCGCTGAATTTAACATCTTCAAGATACGGGATAACATGTGTATCCCATTCAATCAAACCACGGTCAACCAGCAGCGCCGTTGCGGCTGAAGCAAAAGTTTTAGAAATGGATGCCAGAGGAAACACAGTGGCAGAATCTATTTTTTTAGCGCCCCCCACCTTCGTGACACCGTAACCACGTAATAAGCGGATCTCACCATTGACGAGTACAGCCAGTGACGCGCCAGGGATTGAGCTTGTCACGGCTTGATTCACAAATTTATCCAGCGCAAAAACAATTTCATCACCAGGGGCTGCACATGCACCCCGAATGCCTAAGATGAAAATACAGCACCACAACCAGGTTCGACAGCACACAACCCCACCTGACACCCTCTCCCCTGCACAAGCAGGTAATAGGGTAGGTATAATCTAAGAAGTTAAAAACAGGTATCAATCGCACACTATTCACTTCTTTTTCCTGCGACAATCTATAATCACAGGTATGACGAAAGGGCTGTTACCATCAGCCAGATTAACTGTCACTGAGCAATCGACACCAGAAGCTGTAGCCATGAAGTTAGCTGTACTCAAGACGTATCTTCACATCGCAACAAGGTGATCAATATCACACTTTGATGGTAAAGTATGATTTGACGCACACTTTACAGTGACGGCATCAATTTGATTTATAATAATGAACACTCATCCGATGAGTTATTTGAGATCAAGGGCACATTTTAATCCTGCTGCTGCTAAGCCAGGATTCAATATGCCGCCTCAATCATACTAAGAAAAAACGATAAAGGTTGGTAAGCATGAAAGTGGTCGACTTTCTCAAACAGAAAAGTGAAATCTTGGCCAAGCACCCATTTGAGCTGAAAGACTGGCTGTCGCCGTCAATTCGTGACTATTGGATTGAATTCCTGAACAAGGCACATGTCACAGGTTGGGCTAAAGCTGAGAATATTGCCTCAAATGGCGAATCTGTACAGAAAACGGCAGCTATCGAGATCCATCCTGAAGCCGCCAAACTAATGGAAGAACTGCTCGCATCGCTGGGTGAAGAGATTCACGTGGGTAACTGGCTGACTGTCGATCAGGATCGTATTAACCGATTTGCCGATGTCACGGATGATCATCAGTGGATCCACACGGATCCGGAACGCGCTGAGCTTGAGTCACCTTTTAAAATAACAATTGCGCACGGATTTCTTACGCTGTCGCTGCTCTCTGTACTGACAGATAGTGTCGATCCCAACAACCAGAAATTTCCTACCGCAAAAATGACCGTTAATTACGGTTTAAATCAGGTACGTTTCCCCTACCCGGTTAAAGAAGGTAGCCGGGTGCGAGCCCGTACAAAAATCCAGTCTGTCACGCCTATAAAACGTGGATTGGAAATTGTGCAGGAAATTTCCGTAGAAATCGAAGGATGCCGCCGCCCTGGCTGCGTAGCAGAATCAGTCGTTCGGCTGTATTTCTGATCGATATCTCTTGCCTTACCGCTCAAACTTTCACTCAGTTTGAGCGGTAAGGCACAAGACCGCCGTTTTGCCTTTCAGTTGCCAACGCCAGACAGTGACAAGGCCGCAATGCGGACAGTAACCCCCTGCTTACATTGACACATGCCTATTTCGTATATTCCCTTAATATCAGGGGCTTTTTGTTGTCCAAGATCCCAACCTTAAACTCTATCAGTTTAATTCACGTGCTATTTCCAGTTTGATGTTCGTCAGTTTGTTTGGCTATTCACGTATGAATGGCATCCCATATTGGGACTGATTTTTAGGGAGAGTCACTATGATTAAATCCAACCCGTTTACTGATACTGACAGAGATCGCGCTGCTATCTGGGATATGCTTGTCACGCGTGACATCAAAGCTTACTGCGAGGCAGACTGGTCACAAGTGGCCGAAGACTTCACTGAAGATGAGTTTTATGCCATCAATGCCAACAAGTCAGATAACCCGGCAGCGTGGACTTTCGCTTTTTCCTCTCTGGCAGACTACCAGGAAGAGTGGCTGCGTCAGGCAAGGCTCGCGCAGGAAACTGTGTACAGCGAACCGTTAGAGCTGGCGGTTCATGCTGCAACCAGCTTGAATGAAATTACCATAGAGAATGGACGAGCGATTGCCCGTAAACAATTTTGCGGCAGCATCCAGCGTGCTGATGGCGGTGCTGATGAACTGCTATGGCAGTCACTCTACTACCTTAAACGCACAGATACAGGCTGGAAAATCTGTGGCTTTACCGGTTACCTGCCGTATTCCGCATAATTTATTCCCCAGCGCTTTAGCTGCCCGCTGCGAAGCGGGTAGCTTCTCAGTTAAATACCGATAATAAAATGCAGGCAAATAAAGGAAATAGTCCCGATAAAAAGAAGGTAAAGCCAAAATGGTAGTTTGCTTTAATGTCTCTTTGCTTACCTGCTTCTATCTCATGATCCGACAACATTGATGCCGCTTTGATAGCAGCTCGATCACCATCAAAAGATTGGCTCTCTTTGCCACCATTCCAGACAATGCCAGCCAGTGCCCATTGAAGTGCGAACATATAAAACAGAACATCACCACTAACACTGAATGGCTGCTCGAAAAATTTATGGCCAACCCATACCGCACCAGCTGCCAGTAAATTACTCAGCAATACGTATTTCAGAAAATTCAGCATCTTCTCATTAAATTATGCGACATAAAAAACGGTTTATTTCGTGCGAGCCCACTTTAATGACTTTGTATTAATATGCAAGTACACACATTTGAGTTGGACTGAATTTCAGATGCTCAGCAACAAAAAACGACGCAATGCGCCGTTTCATCTCTGCGGTCATTGCTTGAACTTAACTTTCCATATCACGCAATTGATTCAGATACTTAATCCAGCTTTGTGAAGCCTTTGACGATTGTAAATTATCTGCTTTCTTCGCATGCACAATCGCCTGTTCAAGGTTTTGTAATTTGTAATAGGCGCGCACTTTAGCCAGCTCAATATCCGCTTGCTTACCTTTGATCTGTAATTTATCCAGTTCATTGAGCGCAAGTTGATAGTGGCCTTCCTGTAATAAAAGCGTCGAAAGCTGCCAGCGATACTGCGCATCTAACTCAACGGCTTTTCGCCACGTTTCTATCGCCTGCTCCCACTCTTTCGCCATTTGCCAGTAGGTTGCCTGAGAAATCAATAAATCAAGATTACTGTCACTGTTATCCAGTGATGCAAAAATGCGAGCAGCTTTCTCAGGAATCCCCTCCTGGGCGTAAAGCTGGCCCAGAGTTTTCAGATCCTGCTGAGATAAGGCGACTCCCTGGCGCTTTGCCAACGCTAACGTTTCAATCGCCTGTTTTCTTCTCTCCAACCGCATTTCAATGCCCGCCAGTTGTCGCCACCACACGACTTTTTGCGGCTCCAGTGTAATAAGGCTATTTAAGGTTGGGAGCGCTGACTTATACTGCTGGAGCTGTAACTGAGCACCCAACTTTAGTGATAAAGGTTGCACTTCTTTTTGTTTATGAACACGCTCATACTGCTGAATAGCTGACAGCACCGAACGCCATTCTTCAAGCTGATAATTGGCCTGGGCGATTCTCAGCCAGAGATCATCGGCTTTTTCAGTTGCGGGAATCGACTTACTGAGTTGATAGTAATAGTTGAGTGCTTTTTGATATTGCGCCTGGGATAACAATATATCGGCCAGCATACGTTGTGTGGATCTCAGATACTCGTCATCAAGCTGCCCGCTTTCAATGGCCTGATCCAACCGCTGAATAGATAAAGCCGGCTTGCCGTCCTGCCAGTAATACACACCCAGCATACGGTTAACAAACGCTTTATCATAGGCACGGGAAATATCCATCTCCCTGAGCAAGACAATGGCTGCACTGACCTTGTCTTCCAATTGAAGCTTCTGTGCCTGCTGCACTTTGCCGGCGGTATACTGAGACAGTTGTGCCGACAGCGCGACAGGCGCAAACAAGATCGCCACTATAAAAGCTAATGTTTTCATCACTTACTCAGATTAAATTCCACTTTTACTTGCTGACCATGCTGGGATAGCGCTTTACCACCTTCAATCTTTGGTTGGTATTTCCAATTCTTTAAAGCACGTATCGCTTCACGGTCAAATACACGATTAGGCTGCGCGTCAACAATCTTGATATCTGTTGGCCTGCCTTGCGGGTCAATCGTAAACGACAGCACCACATACCCTTCAATGCTTCTTTTTAAAGCCCGGGCAGGATATTTGGGCTCAACGCGATAGAGCGGCATGGCCTGCTGATCCCGTCCCACATCTGAAACGGCCGGCAAGCTGATTGCCAGGCCTTTCACGGAAGCATCCATAGCAATTGATGGCATAGTAGGTGAAACCAAAGGCGTCACGGCGCTTGCCTGGGCACTTTTCGGTATGGCCTGCGGTGGCGGCTCAGGTGTTTCCGGTTTCTCAGGTACTGTGCGTTGCCGACGCTGCGCTTCACGCTCCTGCTCAACCATCACCATGTTAAACGCCAGCGATTCTTTTGCTTCCGGCAACTGACGGTTACCGTCATCAACCATCCAGGCCATAAAAGTAAACAAGCCACCCGTAATCAGCAGTGCTAACGGAGCAGCTACTATGAGCCTGAACATCAGCGCTTCTCCGCCGCCAAGGCAATATTTTTGACTCCGGCGCCTTTGGCTGCATCCATGACTTTTACCACAGTACCACTGTAGGCGTGCTCATCAGCCTGAATAACCAGAGAGGCATCAGGCTGATCGAGCAGCAAGGTTTCCAGTGTTGCCTGTACGCGTTCAACATCCACAACACGCTTATCGATATACACATCGTTTGCCGAAGTAATCGCCACAAAGATGCCGGCATCTTTCTGACTGACCACATTGCTGGCTTGGGGACGATTCACTTCAACGCCGGACTCACGAACAAAAGAGCTGGTCACGATGAAAAAAATCAACATGATAAACACGATATCCAACATAGAAGTCAGATCAATCTGGGCTTCTTCCCGAGCGACGGATGGGCGACTTAACCTCATCGTTGACTCCTCATCAATTTTTCTAGTTTTTGCTCTCGCATCTTGCACGCTTTTGCAAGACGGGCATGAATAAACATGCCTGCCAGTGCGGCAACCATACCCGCCATTGTTGGCAATGTAGCGAGCGATATACCCGAAGCCATCAGTTTTGGCTGGCTGCTGCCTTGGTTGGCCATGACATCAAAGACTGAGATCATTCCGGTCACTGTTCCCAGCAGTCCCAGCATCGGACAAATAGCCACCAGGACTTTAATCACATTCAGATTCTGAGATAAGGCAAGATGCGCTTCACTGAGCCAGCCGGATCGTATGGCATGAGCATACCAGGAGGTTTGATCTTCTCTGGCGTACCACATTGCCAGCCACCGCTGCTTTTGCTTGGGATAAGTGAACACCAGATACAGCAGACGCTCAGCGACCAGCAACCAGGAGAACAACACCACAACGGCAAGCCACCACAGTATTTGTCCTCCCTGTTGCATGAACTGCTGCAGGGAGATCCACCAGGTTTCGGCAAATTCGCTACTGAACAGTGTCACATCCATTACGCAGTGCTTCCTGTTTTCTCAGCTTCTGCTGCGACAAGACTGATCCCCTGCTTCTCAAGAATGCTTCGGATCGCATCTGCCTGCGCACTCAGCAGATTATGTGCAAGCAGTAAAGGCATTGCTGATACCAGGCCCAATACGGTTGTCACCAGTGCCATGGATATCCCTCCCGCCATCACTTTAGGATCGCCATTACCAAACTGAGTAATCACCTGGAAGGTTTCAATCATACCGGTGACTGTTCCCAGCAGGCCCAGCATAGGTGCCAGCGCCGCGAGAAGTTTCAGCATGGATAAACCACGTTCCAGCCCCTGCTGTTCATCGACAATGGTTTCCAGTAGTCGCAATTCCAAGGCTTCAACAGAGCGTTTTTGATCGGTGTCGTAAACACTCAGAACACGACCAAGTGGATTGTTGCCCGGGTTTTCTGGTTTCTTCAGCTGGGCATTAATTTGCTGGCGGATCCAGATCAACTTGCAGCCACGGTACAGAGCGATGATGATGCCGATCGCCAACAGTCCAAGAATAATTTTACCCACCACCCCGCCCTGGGAGAGGCGTTCTGTCAGGGAGGGGGCATGCGCCAACTGCTCCAGCATTTTGCCGCGAGACGGGTCAACAACAGCCATTTGCAAACCTGCTTGCTGTAACGACGCTATCTGACTAGCTACCGGGCCATTTTCTGGCTGCTTCAAATACGGTGTCGCCACTTGGCGAATGCCATTCCAGGCCAGATAACCCTGTTCACCAATCAAACCAATGCTGCCAAGACGGTAAGCATCCACAGTGGATTGATACCCTTCTCCATTGATATAAGAGACAGAGACTTTGCGCATTTCCGAGCTGGCCAAGATTTGCTCGTTCATTCCCTGCCACAGCCCGTTCAGCTGCTTAAGCGAAGGCAGTGCCTTAGCGTCAACGATATCGTTTACAACAGCGGTATACTGATGACGATCAGCGCTGGTGACTGACGTTTCCAGCTCCGCTTGCAAGTCTTTGGCCGTCTGGCGAACCACGCCAAACAATTCGCCCAAACTGCCAGACTCAAGCCTTAACTCTTCTTCCAGTTGAGCCAGCGATTTTTCATTTGTACTAAAAGTGCTGCTCAGGTTATCAATCTCTGTATTCAGCGATTCACGCGTTGCCAACAGCGCATCTTTTTGTGCACGTATTTCTGCTTCTGTTTGCTTAAACCCAGCTTCGCGGGTTTGATTGTGGGCTTGCTCGGATTTTTGTTCCTGCCGGGTCTTTTCCACCAGGCCATCAACAGCCAGTACGGAAGTCGACACTGAAAACAGGGTAAGCGCGAGTGCTAACGTTTTAAGTTTCATATCAGTTAGCCTCCAGATTGACAGATACAGGAAGAGAGATCAGACCGGGAGCGATTTGTTTCGACGCCATTGCAAAGGCTTTATCCAACTCAGTACCAGCCTGAGGCTCTAATGATTGCCATTGATGAGCACCGTCATTCCAGGCCCAGTAGCGCTGACCGTCGAGGCTACGCGCCACAAAAGCCACACGCCCGAGATACAGCAGATCGGCTTCAATATTTTCCGTGGTACTCAGGGCCAATTTACCCTGATAGACACCGAGTTTAGTACCGTAGTCCATTTCAATCTGGTAAGCCTCCAAAATACGACGATACTTTTCGGCATCACTGATATCGGCCTGAGCCATCATGAACTCCAGTTTGGCAATCCGTGCCAACCGTTGATCACGTTTGATAGGTTTGTCATCTTCAACCACAGATTTCAGACCATCTATCATCTTATACATCAATGGCACTACACCCTGGCGAGTTTCTTTAATGCCTGAAATCTGTTCACTTAAGCTGCTTTTTTCTGATTCCTGACTATCAACCAAGCGAGCCAGATGATCCCGATAGACAAGGAGGTTTTTCACTTCTTCCTGAAGGGCTTCAATTTCAGCCTTCATTGAAAGCGTTGCATCTGCACTTTTATCAATCTTATTCTGGCTTTGTTCGGCAGACTGATTGATTTTGCTCTCAATATTGCGGGCCGCATCGAGTGTACTGGCCCCCGCATTTATGCTCAGGCCGAGTGCAATCACGGCCAGACTGGATTTCATCATGTTCATCTTGGAGCAGTTACCTTAAGTATCTGTTCAAAAAGCAAGCCATTGAGCCAACTTCCCATAACTAGTCAATTACGCATTAAGCTGAGTGACTGGTCACACATCTTAGTTGAAAACAAATCTCATTTAAACTATAAAATCCGGAAATTTTGCTTCCGCTAAGCCCATAGCAGCACGGATCAGATCAAGCCGAATCATGCATTAAAGACAATCCGAATCGAAGACAGTGACCTGAAGAAACGAGGAAGATATAATGCGCCGGATTATCAGTTATTCGGAAAGTAAAGTGTCCAATCTCTCCATTGAATCGATTCAACAACAACTGTCTGACTTAGGCTTCCGCCCGGAAGGGATCAGAATCGTGACGGTTTCAGCAATGACCTCAGAGTTATTAGAAACTTGCACAACCCAAGAAAACGAATGTTTTTATAACTCTTACATGAATGTCATTTATGGTAAGGGAGAGCGCTACGTGCTTGGATTTCGCTGTGAAGATCCAATCGTTGATCATGCGATCATTCGCTCAGGGGATCTGTATTTCGACCCAACGTTACAGGCAAACGGCAACTTCACTTCCTATCAGTTTGCGATACTCACTGAGTTCACTGTCTTCGACATGATGAACCATGCAAAGTCTAATAAAGACTTTCCGCCAGATGTTGACTATCTCTTCAGTAAAGCAAGCAAGTTCAAAAACGTTATCGCTGCCAAATAGTATAACGGGTTGGCCTGCTCTGGTGCCTTTCCCTCTTCAGTGAATATTCAGTAAAACTTTGAGCTAATGCTCAAAGTTTTATTATTCACCTGACTTTTTAACGTTAATCCATGAGATTTTGTGCGTTGTGTGGCATAAATGTGCTTTGTGGCTCAGTTTATCTGCATCTGCGTATAGGCTAGTTTTTAGATATTTATCAACTGTTAACGATTAATAGGAAGGAATAAAGCATGAAGCCTTTGGTTTACAGTCTGATCGGTTTGTCCCTGGCTGGATGTAGCAAGGGCGTACTGGTATCTATTCCTGAAAACTTACAATCTAGCGAATTGCCGGATACCGGTTTCTTAGTGGGTAGCATTGGCGCATCAACTATCTGGCCGTCTACAGGTGAAAACTTAAAAACAACACTGTATTTTAGTCGAGCCGACACAGAGCAAGATATCACTGTTTCTAACAACAATGATTCCAGTGATTTTCGCAGCCCCACGACGACAAGCTCTTTATTTTCTATCCCCCTGCCGTCAGGAAACTATCTGCTACATACAATTACCTTTATTGGCACTGACGGCCGAAAAACTATCCATACCCAAACCGATAAACGACTGGACTTAACGTTTTCTATCCAGCCAGGTGAAGTCACTTACCTGGGTGAGTTTATTGCCAGCAGTAAAGTGTCCAGAAGTTCACTCTGGAACACTGATTATCCCAACGGAAGGGGTTATCTTACGCATAGCTATGCAATAGAAAGAGACCGTCACTTTTTCTACGAGCGTCACCCTGAACTCTCCGGAAAGCATTTCAACACTGTGACTTTAAAAGTAAGCCATTCTCAACTCTTAAAATTTCAGCCGCAGTCCGGGCCAGAAAGCTAAACCTTACTTGTAACCTCTTTCCTTTTTAAACAATTATTACCTTTAAATACAATAGGTTACTTGCAGCCCTTTACTCATATTCAGGACAAAAAATTACCACAAAAAAACCACATTGAATGCTTGACATTGTCCAAGACGATACAGGTTCTGGGGTCCGGCCATTTCCCACAGAGTTATGCACAGCTTTTGTGGATAACGATTCGAGATTTAAACATCAAGCGTTTACAGTGTGTACTTTCAAAGCAAACTGGTACAAAAAGGCCAGACGTCGTGTCTGGCCTTCGTGTTCATTATCCGCAATTGGGTTTATTCAATTGCTGAGCATTCTGCATCTTCAATGCTCAAATTCGAGTTCAGACCAAATTGATCAAGATACTGCACTGCTGTTGGGTAGAAACCGGCATTGATTGCATCTTCAATACTGCTTAAATCAATTTTATATGTTTTCAGGCCAATCTCTGTAAGCTCAGTGGGAAGGCAACTGGATGTATCGCCTTCTTTAAAGCAAACTCCCGATGTTTCCGGAATTTTTGCGCAGCCTGAATCAGTCACAGATCCAACAGCATTGACCAGATCATCACGAGTGCCAAAAGGTGCATTCGCAGGTAAATCTACATTGAGATCTTGCAGTTCTGCCCATGTGTGGTAACCATCAGGTACACCGGTCAGGTTGGTCGTGCTGGCACTATGAATCGTAAAGACTTCGACCTTGCCCTCTACCAAATTTTCAATTGTTTCTTCATCACAGCCAGCCAGGGCCAGTAATGAGCATAAAAGTACTGCTGCTCTTGTCATTTTATTATCCTTTGTCGTATCAGGTTGTTGCCGGGAGAGTATCTTCTACAGATGAGCGGAAATCCACTTCTAATCGCGAAACTGATAGCTGGCTGCCATTTTTACAAGGCGATTGATTTGTTACCTGAATGGATTTAAATGTTACCTGTAAGTTGTCGCTTTTATTAACCGCATCTTGCTAGTACCATAGTGAAATGGCTGTGTAATACATTTCGCCAAACGTCAGAGTCGTTATATATCTCCGAATATCATGATGATTTTGCCGAAAGTTTGTACCATTTTATGTGCCAGCATGATTACTCTGTTGAATGAATCTCTTATCAGTTTGATACAAGCGAGTAATATTTTATGGCGCGCAATAACCACTCATCACACTGATATTTCAACTGCCAGAAATGCCCTGCCGAAACAGTCAATAGCTCCCGCTCCGCTTGAAATAAAATCTCCATCACGAATGGCTGTTTAATTTATGTACAAAAAGTATGCTTTATTAGGCATTGCTGCCAGTTTTACTATCTTTTTTTGAATTAACCACTATTGATATTTTTATCTGTCAGATCTTATGGTTAGGCTAGAAATTGTTTATTTCGCTCATCAAAAAAAGGAACCTAAGATGATAAAAACGTCAGTATTAGCACTTGCATTGTCAGCTGTATTTGCTGCACCTGCGATGGCTATTCCTGCTGCAGACCTGGACCAGCTTGGCCAGGGATTGGATGTGACTTACACCGTTTTGGATAACACTCAGGATGACTGGGTCACTTTCCGCGCTAAAATCGATTTCACAAACCAGAGCAGTAAAACATTACCAGCGACAGGTTGGTCAATTTACTTCAGCCATATCCGTATGGTTGAAAGTGTCTTAACCGACCAGGTGAAAATCAGCCATGTCAATGGTGATATGTTTAAGATCGAGCCAACCGCAAACTTTGTGCCTCTGGCGCCTGGACAATCGCTTGCCATTGAGTTTGACGCTGCAAACTGGCAGGTAGCAAAAACTGACGTTATGCCGAACTGGTATTTTGTGTCTGAAGATCAGGGACAGAACATCACATCACTGATCACCAGCACCAGTAACCGTGTTAATGGTCTGGTACCCACCAAGCCATCAGAAGAACTCCCATTCGTGGCTGATTTTTCAACGCCACAGCAATGGAAACGTTATGGAAGTGCTGCCATAACCGACTTTTACGATCCTTTTACCGCACAAGACAGATACCAGCGTAATGCTGATCTCAATGTCATCAACAATGCCAGCGGCGTTATTCCTACTCCAGCCGAACTGACGCTTGGCATCGGTGATGTCACACTGGATTCGACCTGGGTTATCGTCTACGGCAATGGATATGAAGATCAGGCCATGTTCCTGGCCAGTCAGTTAGGTGTAACTGCAGTACCCTGGTCGCCCACGACGCAAAAACGTATCAATATGGGCTGGAGCCAGATCAACATCAATGGCGTGCAAAAATGGGAAGAGGCTTACAGCCTTAACGTCGACGCCGCG
This sequence comes from Photobacterium sp. WH77, assembly GCF_022014395.1. Taxonomy (NCBI): domain Bacteria; kingdom Pseudomonadati; phylum Pseudomonadota; class Gammaproteobacteria; order Vibrionales; family Vibrionaceae; genus Photobacterium; species Photobacterium sp. WH77. The sequence goes on from NZ_JAKLTE010000018.1 coordinate 43,757, forward strand.
AACGAGATCATCACCATAGGGGCGGCGGATACAGCAGGTGCATTGTATGCTTCCCAGTCTTTATTGCAGTTAGTCGACGGTAATAAAGTCCCTGAGGTGCAGATTACTGATGCGCCTCGTTTTGCTTACCGTGGTTTTTCCGTTGATGCCGTCCGAAATTTCCGTACTAAAGATGCGATTATCCAGTTGCTCGATCAAATGGCCGCATTCAAACTGAACAAACTCCATCTGCGTCTGGCTGACGACGAAGGCTGGCGCATAGAAATTGCTGGCCTGCCTGAACTGACAGATGTTGGCGCAACACGCTGCCATGATCCGGAAGAGAAAGCCTGTATTTTACCTTTCCTGGGTGCCGGTCCGGATGGTTCACCTGAATCCAACGGCTATTACACTGCCACGGACTATCAGGACATTCTTAGCCATGCCGCAGCCCTGAATATTGAAGTCGTGCCTGAGATCGACATTCCCGGCCATGCACACGCCGCAATCAAGGCGATGGAAGCCCGCTATGATCACTACGCGGCTCAGGGGAACATGGCAGAAGCGAACAAATACCTCCTGACCGACTTTAACGATACCACTCAGTATCTGTCGGTTCAGATGTTCACAGACAACGCCATCAATGTGTGTATGGAATCGTCTTATAACTTTGTTGATGCAGTGGTTAGCGGCCTCGTCAGCCTGCATCAGGGAGTTCAGCCACTCAAAACGTTCCACTTCGGCGGTGACGAGATTGCAGGAGCATGGATTAACTCCCCGGCCTGTCAGGATTTCATTGCCAATAATACTGATGGAGTCAACAGCGTATCGGATCTGAGCCGTTACTTTGTCGAACGTATTTCTGTGATAACTGCCAACTATGGTCTGGATATGGCTGGCTGGGAAGACGGGCTGATGCACGATGGTCAGGTTTACCCTCGCTCACAAATGGCAAACAACCAGCTTTGGGGTAACGCATGGCAGAATATCTGGGAATGGGGTGTCGCGGATCGCGCATATAATCTGGCCAATAACGACTATAAGGTCGTCTATAACCATGCAACACACCTGTACTTTGACCACCCGTATGAGCCCGATCCAAACGAGCGCGGCTACTACTGGGCACCACGTTTTACCGACACTCGTAAAACCTTTGGTTTCATGCCTGACGACGTCTTCGCCAATGCTGACTTCACTCGCGCCGGTGCACCAATCACCAAAGCAGAAGTGGTTGCTTCTGCGGGTGTGAAAAAGCTGCTCAAGCCTGAGAATGTTCTGGGCCTTCAGGGATCGCTCTGGGCCGAAACAGTCCGTACCGAAGACCAGTTTGAAGGAATGATCTTCCCTCGCGTGCTGGGTTTGGCTGAACGCGCATGGCACACTGCGACATGGGAAGCTAATGACAACGCAGGCATTGCACTGGATGAAACCGGACGCAACGCCGATTACAACCATTTCGCCAACCTGCTGGGTCAGAAAGTGCTGCCTAAACTGGAGCAAGCTGGTATCGCGTTTAACCTGCCGGTTCCAGGCGGTGTTATTGAGAATGGTGTACTTCAAGCTAATTCGACTTTCCCGGGTCTGACTATTGAGTACTCTACAGATCAAGGCACGAGCTGGCAGTCGTACGACCATCTCAACCCACCCGCTGTCGCGGCAGGTGTCCAGCTGAGAACCGTTTCAGGTCAGCGAACCAGCCGGGTAACAACGGTTAACTAAGGCCATACAACCGACACACAGAGCTCCTTCGGGAGCTCTGTTTCATTTTAATGCTGACGATCTGGCTCTAATCTTATTCTGACCATACCGCCAGTTCATTACCGCTTGGTTCAGTGAAGTGAAAACGCCTGCCGCCCGGAAAAGAAAAAACAGGTTTCACAATCACCCCACCCGCAGCGATCACAGCCTGTTCGGTGGCTTCTAAATTATCGCTGTAAATAACAATCAGCGCGGCACCTTTCTCAACCTGAGAAGACAATGGCGCGGCATAAAATCCCCCATCCAGCCCCTGTTCTGAAAATGCGGCGTATTCATCACCATAATCCATGAATGACCAGCCAAAAACGCGCTCAAAAAATGCCTTTGTATTGGGTATATGACTGGCTGGAAATTCAACATAGTTGATTTGATGGTGCTTTTTCACTGGCTTTGCTCCTTTATAGCTGATTTCAATATACATAATCTACAACGAAATCTTAGCTGAGTTTGCATCGGTCAACTCGCTTGTCATCAAATTGGTGTAATTCTTTTGCTTTCTGAGAAACAACAAGGTTAGAATGACCAGCGCGAAAAAGTGCTTAAATGTATAGCTTCAGCACATCGCATCAGATTTAGAGATACGTTAGTCGGGGAGCCGTAAGGCTGAGACCACACTGTGGGACCCGTTGAACCTGATCCAGTTAATACTGGCGTAGGGAACTAGCAGAATTGCCTGTCACCTTCTCATCCTGACCAGGATGCTCGCGAAGTGAAATCCGGCGACTGTTCGTCACCCCTGCGTAATCAAGCGAAGATTTTGATAGCAAGGGATGCCGATGAACACGTCCACAATAACCAAACTTTCTCAGTCAGATAATCCTGCACGTACTCCAATTACACTGACCATTGCCGGTTCAGACAGCGGTGGCGGAGCGGGCATTCAGGCAGACATTAAAGCGATTTCAGCAACAGGTGGCTATGCCTGTTCCGTCATTACTGCGCTGACGGCGCAAAATACACTGGGTGTATCCGGCATCTTTCCTGTCAGTCCAGCGTTCGTTGAACAGCAATTGGATGCCGTTTTCAGTGATCTCGACATCCGGGCCGTCAAAATAGGTATGCTGAGCGATGCTGGCATCATTCGGGCAGTCGCAAACAAACTTCGCCAGTACCAGCCTGAATTTATCGTTCTGGATCCTGTCATGGTGGCCACCAGCGGGGATCTTTTACTGGAAGAAGACGCTATCAGCACACTGAAAAATGAACTGATACCTTTAGCCACTCTGATAACCCCCAACCTCCCAGAAGCCGTCACACTCACCCGATCGACAGGCCGGCATATCAACACATCAGCCCTGCAGCATACCGATAAAGAACTGCTTATCGAGCAGCTCAAAACCATCAGCAGCAATGCTGTATTGCTGAAAGGCGGACACTGGGAACAGGACTCATTCAGTACCGATTATTTGATCACAACCAGTGACACCGTCACTATCTCAGCCAAGCGCATCGCGACCCGAAACACCCATGGAACAGGGTGCACTTTATCCGCCGCTATCGCCTCCTACCTCGCACAAGGCTGCCCCCTCTCTGAAGCCGTCCATAAAGGTAAAGAGTACCTAACCCAAGCACTGTGCCATGCCGATCAGCTCAGCATTGGTCAGGGACATGGGCCAGTCCATCACTTCTACGCACTTCATCCGTCAAGGAATAAATGATGAATACAGCGAAGCCCTCACCTGACACTCAGCCTCATTGCCTGGGTGTCAGGGTAAAACAGCTGACATTGTCTTTTTCAGGTCAAACTGCCCCTTTATTCAGTCAGCTGGATTTAACACTTCAGGCCGGAGAATGGCATTGTATTCTTGGGCGGAGTGGCTGCGGTAAAACCACACTACTGCGGCTTCTCGCCGATCTGTTACCTCAAGATGTGGCATGGCAGGGCGAACTCTTCACATCGGATGCCCGGAGTATGAGTGATCGCGTCGCCTATATGGCGCAACAGGATCTGCTGCTGCCCTGGTTAAATGTACTCGATAATGTCTGCTTCAGTTTCAGGCTTAAACAAGGTAAAGCCAGTGAAGCCGTGCAGGAGCGTGCAATCCAGCTTCTCCAGCAGGTCGGGTTAGGTGAAAAGCTGCACGCCCGTCCATCACAACTGTCAGGGGGAATGCGACAACGCGTCGCGCTTGTACGCACCTTAATTCAGGACAAGCCACTGGTTCTAATGGATGAGCCGTTTTCCGCCCTGGACGCCGTGACAAGATATAAACTCCAGGATCTCGCCGCTGAGTTGCTGGCTCAGCGTACTGTGCTGCTTATTACCCATGACCCTCAGGAAGCACTAAGGCTGGGTCATCACCTCTTTTTAATGCAAGGCAAACCGGGCCGGTTAACGCGCTTGTCCGTTCCCGAAGGCACACCGCCGAGAGCAATCAATGCAGAGTTGGCTGTAAAACAACAGGCCATTATCGAGCAACTTTCCGGTCTGGGTGAGCGCTATGTCTAAAGAACTCGCAGAGAAACCTGCTGTAGCAATGATGAATATCCGCCCCTTTTTTCATCATTCCCTGAGCCGTCTGGCAATCAGCTCTGTGTTTCTGATCGGTTTCTGGCAAGGTATTGTCAGCCTGTTTCAGCTTCCCGGCTTTATTCTTCCTGAACCGCTCGCCGTATTTCGCAAATTAATTCAGCGCCATGATGTTCTGCTCAGCCATGCCAGTGTCACTATCAGCGAAATTATCCTGGGGTTAGCTTTCGGGCTTGGCATTGGTCTTGTCTGCGCGCTATTGATGCTTCTTTTTAATCCGGTTAAACGCTGGCTGTTACCTCTGCTGATCGCCAGTCAGGCCATTCCCGTTTTTGCTATCGCCCCTATTCTTATGCTCTGGCTGGGCTATGGCATTGCATCCAAAGTGGTGATGGCGGCCATTATTATTTTCTTTCCGGTTACAACTTGTTGTTACGACGGCTTGCGACACACACCTCAGGGCTACTTAGATCTCGCGAAAACAATGAATGCCACAACATGGCAAATGTTGTGGCATATCAGGCTGCCGGCGGCTCTGCCTGCCCTGGCATCGGGTATACGGGTTGCCGTGGTGGTTGCCCCCATTGGCGCTGTTGTCGGTGAATGGGTTGGCACCAGCGAAGGACTCGGCTACCTGATGCTGCAAGCCAACGCCCGCATGATGATTGATGAAATGTTTGCCGCCTTGCTGATTTTAGCCGGGCTCTCTGTGTCGCTGTATTTTGCGACAGATTACCTGCTTAAACGCGCTATCCCCTGGCTGCCAGAGAATGGCCAGTCACAATAAATTTCGCATTAGATAAGGAAAAAATTAATGACCAACTTACCTGCCCGAAGTGCAATTGCGCTCGCCATTGCCAGTTTTGCCAGCCAGGCTCAGGCAAAAGAAATGACCTTAATGCTGGACTGGTTTGTCAACCCGAATCACGGCCCTATCATTATTGCGCAAAAAAACGGTTTGTTTGAAGAGCAAGGTTTAAACATTAAGATTCAGGAACCCGCAGACCCTTCCATGCCGGCCAAACTGGTCGCAGCAGGAAAAGTGGATTTGGCGATATCTTACCAAACCAGCCTGACGATTGATGTGGCTGCAGGGCTGCCGCTAATCAGAGCGTCAACGTTAATCGCAACGCCGCTGAACACTTTGATGGTACTTGATAATAACAAGATCAATACCATGGCTGATTTGAAAGGGAAAACGATTGGTATCGCCATTGCCGGTAATGAAGAGGCAACCGTCGGCACTATGCTGAAAACAGCAGGCGTCAACTTCACTGACGTTAAAATCGTTAACGTCGGATGGGCACTTTCCTCATCGCTCGCCTCCGGTAAAGTTGACGCTATATGGGGCGGATTACGCAATTTTGAATCTAACCAGCTGGCACTGGAAGGATATAAAGCCAAATCTTTCTTCCCGGAAGAACATGGTGTACCTCCCTACGACGAACTGGTGGTGGTTGCCAATAAAAACCAGTACAACGCAGAAGATCTGAAAAAGTTTAATCTCGCCATAGAGAAAGCCACACAATATCTCATCAACCACCCTGATAAAGCCTGGAAAACTTTCATTTCCTATTCTCCTGACACACTGAATAACGAGTTAAACAAACTGGCCTGGCGCGATACGTTACCTCGCTTTGCTCTCCGCCCTGCTGCCGTGGATCAGGAGCGCTACAACCAGTTCTCCGCGTTTATGTATAAACACAAAATTATCGACAATGCACCGGCAGCAAAAGACTTTGTGCCCGCCTTTTGATTCAGCCTTTACCCGGACTTATTGACAGGGATGGAATAACAGATGAAATATCAAGATTTAATTCAAGCCTGCCAGGATGACTGGCAAGCATACACTCACCACCACTTCGTGGCACAACTGGCACAAGGGTCGTTAGATTCGGCGGCCTATTTACATTATTTGAAACAGGACTTCCTGTTCCTGAAACATTATGCCCGTGCTTATGCCCTTGCCATTTATAAAGCAACGACACTGGAAGAAATGCGCCGTCCTCTGCCCAGTTTACAGGCGCTTATCGGCAGTGAAATGCATCACCATGTGACCTATTGCCAGCAGTGGGGGTTAACTGAGTCTGACATGGAAGCCGAGGCTGAAGATGTAGGAACAGTGGCCTACACACGGTATGTATTAGACACAGGTATGGCCGGTGATCTTACTGATTTATTTACTGCGCTGGCCCCGTGCGCGATCGGCTATGCCATGATTGGCGAAAGGCTGATACAAGATCCAGACACCCGTATTCAGGACAACCCATATGCCAGCTGGATTCAGTTATATGGTGGCGATAGCTTCCAGCAAGATGTGCAAACCAGTATCCGGCACCTGAACAACCTGCTTGAGCCAGTACCACTGTCAAGTCCTCGAGGCCAACAACTCATCAACATTTTCCGAACGGCCACCCGGATGGAAATTGCTTTCTGGCAACAAGGTCTGGACGCCGTCTAACTCAGTTTGTGGAAGGGATTGGTATCGATCCCTTTTTCATGCACTCGTGTGAAGGATATTCGGTTTCACGACAATTTCTCTTTTAAATTCAGATTACAAGACGGCTGGATTCACAGATCTGGCCTATCTTGTATACATGCTTTGTTTCCGTGAACACACTATTTGCAGGGCAGCAGCATGGCAGCAGAAAGTAAGCAAGTCGCAGTCATCGGACTAGGCCGGTTTGGTATGGCGCTTTGCTATGAACTCAATCAGCAAGGTGCTGAAGTTCTGGCTATCGACATTAATGAAGATCTCGTGCGTAAAGCCGCTGATCATGTCACTCAAGCTATCGTCGCCGATTGCTCTAATGAAGATACAGTTTCTGAGCTCAAACTGGATGATTACGATATCGCTATGGTGGCGATTGGAGATAACGTTAACGCCAGTATTCTGACGACTCTGATTTTGAAAGAATCTGGCGTTAAGCTGGTTTGGGTCAAAGCGAAAGACAGGTATCACGCAAAAATTCTGCATAAGATTGGCGCAGACCGTGTCGTTATGCCGGAAACAGAAATGGGGCAACGCATTGCCCGTATAATGCTTGATACCCGTATTTTCCATTACCTCGAACTGGGCAGCGGACTGGCCATTGCCGAAGTTGTGGTGCTAACCACTATGATGGGGCATCCGCTTTCTTCCCACCCCTGCTGCCAGGGACAACACACTCACCTTTTGGCATTAAAACGAGGACCAGAACTTCGCCCTCAGCCTGAGAAAGACACCAGAATGGAAATCGGCGATATTCTGATCATCGCTGGTCCTGAATCAGAACTCAGCGAATTGTTTAAGCGCATATGAAGGGCTTTGCTGGCAAAGGCGGGATATTTCACCTTAAAACACCGCATAAGCAATCACCCTGGTCTGAACCTAGAATAATTATTGTCAGCTTTCTTTCAATCCTGCTGCCTGCCTCGGTATTGCTGACATTACCCCTCTTTTCTCAGACAGGATTAAGTTTTGTCGATGCGCTGTTTACCGCAACGTCAGCCATCAGTGTCACAGGGTTAGGCGTTGTCGATACCGGTACGCATTTCACGCACAGTGGAAAAGTGCTGCTGATGATTCTGATGCAGATCGGGGGACTGGGACAGATGACCTTGTCAGCCGTGTTGCTTTACCTGTTCGGCGCGCGACTCAGTCTCAAACAGCAAGCTGTCACTAAAGGCGCTTTAGGACAAGAAAGCTCGATCAATATTCGTCGTCTGGTCATCCTCATCATACTTTTTACGTTAGTTGCTGAAACGGTAGGAACCCTCATTCTGGCTATCAGATGGGTGCCTGAATTTGGTTGGTCCGAAGGGCTTTTTACTGCTGTATTTCATGCCATTTCTGCGTTTAACAATGCCGGCTTTTCACTGTTTCCTGACAGCATGACAAGGTATCAGAACGATACCCTGCTTCTGATGACTGTCTCTCTGCTGTTTATCTGTGGTGGCCTGGGTTTCACTGTGGTTGCTGACTTGTTCAGGTGGTCAAAAACACGACATCACAAACTGCGTTTGCATTCTAAACTCATGCTGGTTGCGACCCCGACTCTGCTTTTGTCCGGTACAATGTTGTTCTGGCTACTTGAAAAGAATAATCCCGCCACACTGGGTCACTTACCAACCGGTTTGCAGTGGATGAATGCATTCTTCCAGTCAGCAACCGCCAGAACAGCCGGATTTAACTCTGTGGACATCTCGCACTTTTCGCAACCAGCACTTTTGGTCATGATGGCCTTGATGTTGATTGGCGCCGGGTCGACATCAACAGGCGGGGGGATCAAAGTATCCACTTTCGTTGTGGCTATAGTGGCGACAATCACCTTTCTGCGTCAGCAGAACAATGTTGTGCTATTTAAACGAACAATTGCCTGGAGCACAGTACTCAAATGCCTGGCAATTATTGTTGTCAGCGGCTTAATACTCATACTTGCCATGTTTTTACTAATGCTGACTGAGAAGGCTTCCTTTGATCGGGTAATGTTTGAAACAATTTCTGCTTTCTCAACCGCGGGGTTAAGCGCAGGATTAAGCGGATCACTGTCGGAACCGGGAAAGGTCATTATGGTTGTTGTGATGATAACTGGCCGTATCGGTCCGCTTACGCTGGCTTATCTGCTTGCAAGACCGACGACAACACAACTGAAATACCCGGAAGATAACGTCTATGCGGGTTAATGGTATTTGTTACCTGCCTGATTCTGCAATGTCAGCAGACCAAGCAGCACACTGACGCCGTTATCAACCAGCTCATACTGACGGGCTTTCCCCAATACACGGATACCCTGCATTTGCATCACCAGAAAATGGCTGAATTGCTTCGCATCTGTGTTCATGCTCCATTCGCCCTGTTCCTGCGCGTTTTGAATGGCAGTCTGAAACCGCCCGGCTAGTGTGTTAAACAAGACTCCGCCCGTTGCCAGTACAGTCTCATCGCAGTGCGCGCGTTCCAGTAAAGCATTTTGCAGAAAGCAACCGCAAGTCTGCTCGCGCTGCAATGACGCAAATCGCTTCAGATAAGCCACAATATCCTCATACCCTGCATTTTCATGCAGCAGTTTATGAAGTGGAGGAAATGACACTTTCTTCAGGTAATATTCTAATGCTTCACTGAATAAACTCGCTTTATCTGTATAAGTGTTGTAGAGACTGAACCGGTTAATTCCCAGACACTCAACCAGATCCGATACGGATGTATCCGCATAGCCTTTCAGCCAAAAAAGCTCCATGGCCTGAATAAGCTTCTCTTCTCTATCAAAATTTTTGGTCCTAGCCATCTTCTTATCTCTCAGGGTGCTATTTTTGTACTGTCACACTTGACGTAAAGCACTTCAATAACTTAGATTCTATTCTAACTGATCATTCCGTTAAAGGAAAAACCATGAAAATCTATGAACTAGCCCCATCCCCAAGTGCTCGCCGTGTCAGTATTTTCCTTGCGGAAATGGGCATTGACGTTGAACGGATTTCAATTGATATTCGCGGCGGTGAAAACTTATCGGACGCTTTTCAGGCTAAGAGCCAGAATGGACTGATACCTGTTCTTGAACTCGATGACGGCACCACGATTAGCGAGTCTATCGCCATTTGCCGGTACTTCGATGAGACTCATCCCAGCGAACGCTCCTTGTTTGGCAATACCCCGCTGGAAAAAGCGCAAGTGGAAATGTGGCAAAGAATCGTGGAATTGAAGGGCTTGTTTGTTGCCCTGCAAGCTTTCAGAAATATTACCGGCGTCTACAAGGACAGAGAGAGCTGTGTGGAATCATGGGGAGAGGTATCACGTCAGCGGTTAATCGCATTTCTGCCTGTACTGGATAAACGGCTGTCTGAGTCGGCGTTTGTTGCCGGAGAGAGATTTTCCATTGCCGACATTACGGCATTCGTTATGTGTCACTTCATGGAAAAATTACATATTACCGTGGATGGTTCCCTACCGCACATACAGGCCTGGTTGCAGGCAGTGAGCCAGCGGCCTTCTGTGAGCCAGCAATAAGAGACGGTTATCATTGGGCTTTCTGCCGCCAGCACAACTAACGTACAAGTCAGCATCACTTGGAAAGAGTTGAAATCGACGTATGAGAACGTACCTGTTCTTATGCCGAGCAATGAGTGGCGAAGTGCCACTCATTGCTCGTCAGCAGGTTCATTCCCCGCGCTGCCACCACTGCGGTACTATTGTACAGTTGGCTGTTTCACTCGACAGCCAGCAGAGCTCACCTTCGATGGTTAGCTGGAGCTGCATGGTTCGTTCTACCATGCCTTCCAGGCATTCGAGTACGTCATCTTCAATGAAAACCACGGATACATTTTTTAATTGGGCCGCCTTGGATTTCATCGACTGCCACCAGACAGGGGCAGCGTTATCACCATAAGCGTAAATCACAACCTGATCTGCTTTCTGCGAGGCACGGCGAAGCCTTTTTTCATCAGGCAACCCGAGTTCGAGCCAAAGCTCAATGCCGTCATGCAGGTTTTTTACCCATAGATCGGGTTCATCTGTGTCACATAAGCCTTTTGTAAAAACCAACGCCTCATCGGCATGTAAACCCCACGCCACTAAACGCAGCATTAAGCGTTGCAACGTTTCTGAAGGATGGCAGGCCAGCGTATGCGAACCGTCGAGATAACGACCCCGATCGAGATCGGCGACATTGATATGTGCTTTGTAAATGGTGGCTTTCAGAGCCATATTTGGGCTTCTCAGTAAAAATCAAAATGAAATATTCAGTATCGCAATGCTGCAAAGCGTTGATTCATCGCTTCAAGGGCATTGGCAACCTGTTGACATTCCAATGTTACACGTTCATCAGAGAATTCACTAAACCCATTTACATAATATTCTTGCGAATTGGCCAGTTTCGATTGCCAGGCAATCAAATCGACTTTAGGTAGTTGCTTTTTCACTACTAATCGCCCGGCCTGAATATATTCTAAGGCAAGGCGGGAATATTCAATGTATTGATGATTAACCTGCGTTCGCGTTTGTTCCATGCTCCGAGTGCATGCTTGCAACACTGCGTCTTTTAACATAAAAGTCGTGTACAAATTGATTAAACGTTGTGCATTTTCGCTCAGTGGCTGGCCAGGTACCGGATGTGCGGTAATGCCCGCCGCATAGGAAGGAACAGTAATGGTTGCCGTCAGCAGGCTGACGCCCAGCAATCTATGATAAATCCATGATGATTTCACGAAAATCCCCTACTTCTACGCAATGACAATAATCTCGGCACGCTCTTTTAATCAGAGCGCACCAACAAAGTAGTCGGGGAATAGCTCAGCAATGGCGATTTTTTCAGCAGCCAGCGCCTCTTTCGTCGATTTAGGCAATTGCTTTATTTTATATTCAAGCTGCATCGCATTACGTTTATCCCCAACCCGTGAGTACCAGGCAAGTGTCAAGGGGCCTTTTCCTTTAAGGAAACGCGCCCCTTTCTTACCGGATTGGTGTTCGGAGTAACGACGGAAAACATCCGTCGTTACTCCACAATATAGGCGATTACAGCGTGTACGTATTAAATAGACAGACCAGATTGGTGCAGGATCACGCTTATTCACATAACTCTCTGATTTTATCTTTCAGTGCTGATACTTCTTCTCTCAATGCGACAACTTCGCTCTCCAGCAGCGCTAGCCTGTCTTCTACAACATCACTGCATGAACTGTCCGACACATGATCAACGCTGTCTGCGACATCGGAAGAGACACCCACAAAGTCATCACCACTAAACAGGTGCATGTATCGGCTATCGCGCTTCCCGGCTTCACGTGGCAACCTGTGTACAAAAGGCCCTTTACCACCTTCAGCCAGCGCAGTAAGCACATTCTCAGCTTCCTTCACATCAGCAAAGTGGCATAAGCGATTAGTGCGGGTGCGAATTTCTCCTGCCGTCTGCGGACCTCTCAACAGCAACACACAGATAATGCCCTTTTCTTGTTCAGAGAACTGCAGTGTGCTGAATTCAGTATTGCAAAATCGGTGCTGGTATTTAGCCACACGGCTGCCAAACCCTGTTATTTCCTGAATTAAACGCTTTGATTTCAGACTCTCAAGCGTGTCCATGACCACTGCTTCATCAAGCGACATGACAGGGTCACGATTGCTTTTTTGATTGCAGGCAGTCGTAAGCGCATTCAGGGTTAATGGATACTGATCCGGTGTTGTGACTTCTTTTTCCAGCAGACAGCCAATCACTCGGGCTTCAATGTGGGTAAGAGACATATCCATACTTTTTATCCTTTCTTCTTATCAATATCTGGCAACTATGCCGACAGGCATGATGTGAAGAGAGATTAGCATGGTCAAATAATCCGACAAGCGGAAACGTCGCCATCAGGTCAGATGGTGACCAGAGTCAATGTGTTAGCCGTTGCATGATCAGGTAAATTCAGCGGCAATGTAACAATTTCGGCCTTGCTCTTTTGCCTGATAAAGAACTTTATCAACAATTTGATAAACATATTCAGGTGACTCCAGCCCGGTTGGCGTCCAGGAAGCCATACCCTGGCTGACTGTGATTATCTTTGCTGTCGGGGAATACTGATGCGGAATTTCCAAACTTTCTATACATTGTTTCAGCCGTTCGCATTCTTTCACTGCCCGAGACTGCTCACAATGACTCAATAAAACAACAAACTCTTCACCGCCATAACGGGCAACCAGCTCACCTGCCCGGCTAAAGTTGTCTTTAAGCTCTTTCGCAACTAACTGCAGACAGCGATCGCCTTCTAAATGCCCATAGTGGTCGTTATAAGATTTGAAGTGATCGACATCGATCATAATCATGGTCAGCGCTTGATTATTTCGGCCATGCAGCGCAATAAATTCGGCCAGTTTCTGATCGAGGTACCGGCGATTAGCAATCTTAGTCAGCCCGTCTTCATTAACTTGTTCAGACAGTTTTTCATTTGCCAGCCTGAGTTGTTCAGACGCTGATTTCAACTGATGCCGCATATTCGCAATACGTTGCATCGCTTTGAGTTTCGAGACCAGTACGGTTTTATCGACTGGCTTCACCAAGTAATCATCTCCCCCCATGTCAATGGCTTTTGCAATCATTTCAGGTTCTTCATGACCACTCAAAAAAATAATCGGCACCCATTCGGTATGCTGAATACGAAGCTGCCTGACAACCTCCACCCCATCCATATCGGGCATGCTGATATCCATCAGTACCAGATCAGGTTCAAAAGCAGGATAGCGCGCAATCGCTTCGACACCAGACCCAACGGCTTCCACGCTATGGCCAAGTCGTTGCAAACGTATTGCCAATTGCAGGCGCTCAACCTGAACATCATCCACCAGCAATATCCGCATTGCGTCCATCAGGTTATCCTATTGAATTTATTTAGCATTGGCTTTATCCATTTATAGCACACAGAGTTGGCTGCGTGATTTATCATTACTCAACACCGGTCACAACCTCTCAATTTACTTCCGCATCTGTGCTTGCCAGTTTTGGCCTTAACATCACATTGTAAATACCTTGGTCAGTATCTCTACATCCAACAGGAAAAAGTCATCTATATTGACTTTTGGTGCCATGTCATTAGGATTCGCTTCCTTTACTTTTTACATGCTTAGGAATTTGTATGTCTGAGATTGAAAAACAAGACCTGGATCAGGTTGAAAACACAGAATATACACTGGACGATTGTTCACCTGAACTGCGCCAGGTTGTTGAATTCGAAAAAGTGCCTGACGAACTGCTCAACATGCTGATCAATGTGTATAAAGTCTCAGAGACGACATCACGTGAAGCGTGGGATGAGCTGCCTGGCAGCGCGCAAAATATTTTAGACAACTTTGAACAATTTCATGCACTTGTTGCATTAAGCCAAAGCTATGCCGGTGTTGATTTTCTGACCGAAATGCAAGAAACACAGTTGCCGGATCACATGAGCGAAGAAGAGCAAAGTGAATACAAAGCAGTACTTCTTGATAAAGTGCTGCGCAATTGTGTTAAAGACCTGTGCAAGCAATTAAAACAGGCTCGCCGTCATCCGCCAATGAAGAAAGAGTTCCAAGCTATTTTCAATCAGTAACATTCAGGGAGCATCATGCTCCCTGCCCTTTCCTGTTCTCCCAGAAAGTGCAAAACTGACGGCCATCAACAGCCTTATCAATCGAACGTTGTTTATATGAGTTCTTGAGATAACCGACTCTTTGCTTATACTTATTGCTTTTATGGCAGATATTTATCTCATATGACTGTTCATTTATCCAAACTGACTCGACGTCCGTTGTTACTTCTCCTGGGGTTGATCGTATCCGGTTGTGCAACCTATGCCGGGTTTAATCTCGACCAGATGTACGGCAAGCCTGCGCCTCAGAAAAGAATTCTGCCTGCTGAAACAAGCCTGGCTCAACGGTATCTCAATGAAGTCAAACCTTTGGTGGAGAATCGCTGCGTAGTTTGCCATGCCTGTTACGATGCGCCCTGTCAGTTAAAAATGTCCTCCGCCGAAGGCATAGACAGAGGGGCAAACAAAGAAAAAGTCTATCAGGGCACCCGTCTGATTGCTGCTAACACAACCCGTATGTTCGTGGACGCCCACAGCACTGAAGAATGGCGCAGGAAAGGATTTACAGCAGTACTTAACGAAAGAGTGCAAAGCTCAGAGGCCAATACGCAGCTCAGTGTAATCTCCAGAATGTTAATGCTGAAACAAACCCATCCCCTGCCTGATGAACAGGTACTGTCTGGCAACTGGGATTTCTCCCTGGACAGAAATGAGCAATGTCCAACCATTGAAGAAATGTCAGCTTACGAGCAGAGTTATCCTCTATGGGGCATGCCGTACGGGCTGCCTAAGCTAGCAGATGATGAAAACCAGATTCTTATGGACTGGATTGCTGCCGGTGCGCCGATGGCAACGCAATATGAGACGCCTCAGGCAGTAAAACCTCAAATAACGGAGTGGGAAGCTTTTCTCAATGCAGATGATTTAAAACATCAGCTTACCGCGCGCTATCTGTATGAGCACTGGTTTGTTTCGCATCTCTATTTTCCCGATGCTGAGCAATCAGCTGAGCACCCCCCATTTTTCAGGATTGTACGTTCACGCACAGCACCAGGAAAACCGGTAGATATCATTGCCACCCGTCGTCCCTTTGATGATCCTGGCGTTAAGCGCGTTTATTATCGAATCCTGCCGGTTCGGGAAACCATTATAGACAAAACCCATATGCCATTTGCCCTTACCGGCGAACGTATGGCTCGCCTGAAAGCACACTTCATTAAACCAGACTATACAGTGAGCGCCTTGCCCGGTTATACCCCGGAGCTTGCTGCTAACCCCTTGCTCGCCTTTGAGCAGTTGCCTGTTGGTGCCCGTTACCGGTATATGATCGACAATGCTCAGCACACTATCATGGGGTTTATCAAAGGTCCTGTCTGTCGGGGTCAATTAGCTCTGAATGTTATCAATGACAGGTTCTGGGTTGTCTTCGTCGATCCAGATATCGCTGACTCACCGCAAGTGGCAGCCTTTTATGCCACTCAGGCCGATAATCTTCGCTTGCCGGCAGAGAAAAACAGCACCACCCTGCCACTGCATAATTGGGTGACATACTCAAAACAACAAGGACGGTTTCTTAAGGCAAAAAATGCCTATCTCAATGATGCTTTGAAAAATGGCCAGCATCTGACGACCGATTTGATCTGGGATGGAGATGGCACCAACGACAACGCTGCCCTTACTATTTTCCGCCATTTTGACAGCGCAACCGTAGTTAAAGGCTTGGTGGGTGAACACCCCAAAACCGCTTGGGTGCTTGACTATTCACTGATTGAGCGTATCCATTATCTTCTCGTTGCCGGGTTTGATGTGTACGGCAATTTTGGCCACCAGTTACTGACCAGGATGTATATGGATTTCCTGCGTATGGAAGGTGAGTCAAACTTCCTGTCGCTCCTCCCTCCTGCAACGCGTCGTGCGGAACTTGCCAACTGGTATCAGGATTCGAACCAGAGCCTGTTGCATTATCTTGAAGGTGATATCAACGACTTCTCACAGCCGTCGGGTATTGAGTATAAAACGTCAAATCCCAAAGCCGAGCTGTTGGGAATGCTGCAGACCAAGCTCAAAGATGTCGATCAGAATAACACCCGTTATTCACTGGACAATGTGCAACTCAGTAAAGCGAGTCTCAATCAGTTACGTGCTTTAGCCCGGATACAAGGTCGCCAGGCCACGCTGTTTCCTGAACTGACCTTTATCATGATTGAGCCAGCAGAGCCAAATACACCACCGCAGTTGCTGACCCTTGTGCGTAACAGCGCGCACAAAAACATTTCAAGTCTGTTCGACGAGGAGAAAAACCGATTACCGTCTAACGATAATCTGACACTGGTTAACGGTTTGCTTGGCAGTTATCCAAGCGCTTTCTGGCATATCAGAGAAACTGATCTGCCGGATATTGTTTCGCAAGCGAAGAGAATCTACAGTGAGCAGGATTACCGGGCACTGTTGAATAACGTCGCCGTACGTCGAACTAATCCTGCCTTCTGGGCATTCAGCGATAAGTTAAATCAAATCAATCGCCAGTACAGGCCAATTGAAAGTGGCTTGCTGGACTATAACCGCCTGGAAAACCGTTAATTCAATACGGTTTCTGAACCGGCCCAAGTGAAGCGCCCTAACGTTGATCCACAACGCTGCAGGCTCACTTCACCTGGGCCGGTTTTTCTTGTTGAAGCCTGAAATGGTACACTCACCCTACAGGGGCAAAGATCCCATATTAAGCAATGTAAGCAGAGAATTATCATGCAAGGTACATTAAGTAAAATGCGTTCATCGCTTGGCGATGTCGTCAGTTATCAACTGCTGGTTGGAGACCAAACCCTCGATCTGAACCCGTTGATTGGTCAGCACCTGCAACTCACGTTCAGCGGCAATATTTTCTGTGATGCCTGCGGAAGAAAGACGAAAAAGAGCTATTCGCAAGGCCATTGCTTTCCGTGTATGAAAAAACTGGCTCGCTGTGACATGTGTGTAATGAAGCCTGAAACCTGCCACTATGCGCAAGGTACATGCCGGGAGCCTGAATGGGGTGATTCACACTGTATGGTGCCTCACTATGTTTACCTGTCCAATACTTCAGGCCTTAAAGTTGGGATCACCCGTCATAGCCAAATTCCGACCCGTTGGATTGATCAGGGGGCCACACAGGCTTTACCTATACTAAAAGTGAAAAACCGTCATCTTTCCGGGTTAGCTGAAGTTGCCTTAGCTGAATTTATTGCCGATAAAACCAACTGGCGAGCAATGCTGAAAGGAGATGCAGCGTCGATCGATTTGACCGCGGAAGCAGAAAAACTGCTGCCAGCGATTGAGGAAAAGCTACAGGATTTGTTACTGCATTTTGGAGCAGATTCCATTGAACGTCTTAATCAGGACATAGTCGAGATTGCTTACCCGGTTAGCTTGTATCCAAAGAAAATACAGTCGCACAATTTCGACAAAGAACCTGTTGTTGAAGGGATTTTACTTGGTATCAAAGGGCAATATCTGATATTCGACACTGGTGTTATCAATGTGCGTAAATTCACCAGCTATGAAGTCTCAGTTCAGACAAGATCTGCGTAATCGCACTGAGCCAGGCAGTTTATGGCTGCCTGGCTCGCTGTCATCAAGACTGTGTCTAACCGCACATCTTCATTTCTTCTTTTTAGGCTGAACAAAGTCACGGGTTGAATCGACAATCGCCACGTCTTTTGTGAAATTCTCACCAAGCACAACATCTTTACCTTCCACCAATGCAAAATCGGTTAGTGCGTTAAGATCACCCAGAATGGTTCTTACCTGGACAATGGCTGATTTAGTGTCCTCTTTTCCCGACCACCGGGTCACGGGTAATTCGAAGTCCATACCGCGAGCAGTAAATTTGACCCATTCATTGCCATCACGCTCGAAAGGAACCAGTGAGGTCACACCAAGAGTCGATGCTTTTTGTTCCTGGTTAATCCGTACTTTCACGAACTGCTTTGCCGGACTCAGCCACACCCACTCGTGCTGACCCAGGATCAACTTGCCATCGCGCGTTTTCACTTTCTTTGGCTTCGCCTTAACGGCAGGGGGCTGAGTGTTAGCTGTTTGAGGCGTGGTTTCAGCAGGCGTGACAACAACCGGTACGGACGGAACCACCTTAGCCGATTCAGATTGCTTCTCCGGCACTGACGTTATGGATTTATCAGTTTGAGCCACATCCACACTCTGATCTGAGGTCTGAGTCGAAGGAGAAGACACACAACCCAACAGAAGAGATATTACAAACAAAAAGAGCAATTTTTTCATACGGCTGCCACTAAAGATCGAGAATACGCGCATATTGTAAACAATTTGGCGACATCTCTCAAAATATCCTGCCAGTCCTTTTAGATAAGCCATGGTATTCCTGCAGTTTATACATGAAGCTTTGCTCATCATACCAGCCGATATTTGATGCATGTTTTGCATCGTCCCAGAGGCTTAAATACCAGCGCCGCATTTCATAACCTTCGGCAAGGGGATATTTCGCCACATAACGAGCAATGAGATCCAATTCAGGACGAATATCATTTAAATGGAACACATCAAACTCCCGATGCTTGATGCCGGCATCGGCAGGATCAAGAATTGCCGCCACTTTAAACGTCTTTGCATCAAAAAGGACATTCGCTAAATGACAATCATCATGCACAAAAGATGGCTTTTCATTCATGGGTTCCAATACATGCTGACGGTCATCCCAGAGTTTTTCGAAATGATTTTTCAGCTCCGTTGAGAAAGGGGATTCTCTGTCTGATACGTACTGAAATACCGGGTCCATCCATATTTCAAATGCAGGTATTATCTGGGAGTCATACTTATTCTCTGCTATTTCAAATCCCTCATCATGGGGTTGATTGTGCATATTAATAAGAATGTCTGTAAAATGTTCAGAAAATACCTTCAGTGCATGTCCTTCATTCGGTAGTTCATTTGCCGGGACACCCTCCACCCACTCCATAACAATAAATTCATTCCCATCTTCACAGCCAAAAAATAAAATTTCAGGCACTTTACAATCGACCATTGATCTTAAGCGATTAAGAGAATTAATTTCCTGACTCAGCCGGCCAGCCTGCCGGCAAAATTTGATAACCACTCGTCGTTTCTCTGTAGCAAGAAATGCAACCCAACCATAAAAAGTAGATTGCAGGTTACAAAAATCAGGGCAACTGCTAAACAGAGCACGAAAAGCGTTAACCGCAATTCTGTTAAGTTGAGGTTCTTGCATAGATATCCTTTCTTATAGCCACATCAATAAATAGCTAATCTGCAAGCTCTAAATACATCGAAAAATCAAATGTAATCATTCGATTTTGTAGAAAAATGATCAGATATAAAAGCCATTAAGCTTAACTTCGCGATATATCCCCCAAAAAAGGTAAAAGTATGGCTAATAATTATAAAAAGGAAATAATCTCTAATTACGATGAGAATCAATGGCAATACCCATACAATCTGACAGGGCTTTAAGTTGTGCATCATCATCCAAATGTATTGACCATTGCACGCCACTCCCTGTTGCTGTAATGATATTTGGTTGTCTTAGCAACCGGATATCATCGGCCCTTGCCTGCAAAGTCACTTTACCCGTCCCTTCAAGACGAATAACCAACTCATGCTGATTAGCTACAATCCTACCCTGGCTGAATGTCAGAATCATGCTTCGTCCTTCTTTTTATGTTTTAGTACCGCCATAGTTAACCGGCTTGTACACACAAGATTATCCCGCTCATCGGTGATAGTAATTTGCCAGACTTGAGTCGTTGCCCCTAGGTGTACAGGGCTGGCCGTTCCTTTAACAAAGCCAGTACGAACAACACGTACATGATTGGCATTGATATCAAGACCCACACAGTACTTATTGTCACTGACACACATGTTAGCAGCAATCGACCCCAGAGTTTCAGCCAGAACGACCGATGCTCCACCATGCAACATACCAAAAGGCTGGTGAGTTCTTGAATCTACTGGCATTATTGCCGTCAAGCTATTGTCATCAAAGGCACTGTATTCGATGCCGAGGTGTTGAACCAGGGTGTTCACTGAGGTTTGATTTAAGTCGTTAAGATCAAATTTCTTTTGCCAAATCGACATTGCGATTCCTTATAACAAGCTAGACTGCGCCAGCATAACATCTATATAAATGACTGATAAGCAATGTACAGGATGGCATATACTAAAAAGCGAGGAGTGAGAACTATGATTGCATTTCGCCATTTACCCGTTACCAGTTTGCTGGCAAGTGCGTTACTGCTGGCTGCTTGCAGTAATTCACCCACTGGCCGGCAACAGGTACTGCTGTTCTCTGAACAGGACATGTCGCAACTGGGCGCACAGTCATTTGAAGAGATGAAAACAAAGGAAAAGATCAATACTGATCCTCAGGTTAACACCTATGTTCAGTGTGTCACTCGCGCTTTAACTGCATCGCTTGGCCGCCAGCCAGAAGCACCAAGCTGGGAAGTGGTGGTATTCGACAGTGATCAGGTGAACGCCTTCGCGCTGCCCGGCGGAAAAATCGGCGTGTATACCGGCCTGCTGAAAGTCGCAAAGAATCAGGATCAACTCGCAACTGTTATCGGCCATGAAATTGGTCACGTCCTTGCCAAACACAGCAATGAGCGCTTGTCCCGCTCACAGTTAGCCAACCTTGGTTTGCAAATTTCCAGTGTCGCCCTCGGTGGCACTGAGTATCAGGAAATGGCCATGGCCGGGCTCGGGCTTGGTGTACAGTACGGCATTCTGATGCCTTATGGCCGTGCGCAGGAATCGGAGTCCGATATCATTGGGCTGCGAATGATGTCACAAGCCGGTTTCGATCCGAATCAGAGCGTGGCGCTTTGGCAAAACATGAGCAAAGCCAGCGGCGGCGGGCAACCTCCGGAAATACTGTCAACCCACCCTTCCCATGCATCACGTATTGATGATTTACGGCGTGAAATCGGCCGTTTGCCCGTTTCAACGGCAACACATCCCAACTGTAAAGCACCAGTCTAACTATCAAGGCATCGCAAATAGCGATGCCTTTCTGTACTGACGGCTTACAGATATCAACAATCAGCAATTATTTTCTTAAAGTGCGTTCCATGCATCGCCTGCTGCCCAACCCGTGCCAGGAGCATACGGTCCCCCTGAATTACACCAGTTGCTGTTCGGGTAGGGCCGGCACTGATATCTCATCCCATCGGTCCCCAAAACAATAGTGCCTGCACCATATTGGCCCAGCCCCTCAGGATAAGCGTAATCGTAACTGCCTCCGTTCTGGCTGCCATCAGCGCTGAGTACAGATGCCTGGACCACCGCCTCAATTGCGGATTGAGAGTGATGAGCAATAAGAGACAACGTCACTTTCGCATTTCCGGGTGTACCCGCACCGAACTCTACCAGCACACTACAGCTTTGGTGCTGATTCAAAGAAGCCGAGGAACAAGTATCACTGATAATAACAGCTTGCTCAGCAACCCCCGCCTCCAATATATTCACACGTGTAATGTTTGCTTGGGACAAGCCTGTATTTTTAAATGTAAAAGCATGGCTTACCCGCTCACCTACAGTGAAATCAGCCAAGTTTGTAATTGCATCATAAGCCAGTGAAGGGGTATCAACCTGACCGCCAATCACACTGTCAACCCACTCTCTTAGCGCAGCAATATCAGTATAAACACCATACTGACCTGGTCTCGCACATCCAATCCCCCAACTAACAATTCCCAATTGAATTATTTGGTTATTGTGTTTCACAATGATGGG
The DNA here is from genome assembly GCF_022014395.1 of Photobacterium sp. WH77. Lineage (NCBI taxonomy): Bacteria > Pseudomonadati > Pseudomonadota > Gammaproteobacteria > Vibrionales > Vibrionaceae > Photobacterium > Photobacterium sp. WH77. The sequence continues at coordinate 65,736 of NZ_JAKLTE010000018.1, forward strand.
ACCGCCACTGTCGCCCTGGCATGAATCTTTTTGGCCTTGCGGATAGCCGGCACAAAAGTTGTCGATGCCGACATTCTGATAACTGCCCCCACTTTGTTGGCAAACGTGATCACTGACGAGAGGCACTGTCACTTCTTGCAAGATTGTCGGGCTGATACCGCCTTCCGAGAGCCGTCCCACGCCAGCAACTCTCAAATCATCACCTTCAATCACATATTGATGCAAACTGCCCGTAGCAATATCAACCGCAGGCGCATTCACATCATTATCCAGCTTAAGCACTGCGATATCATAGCTTAATGTACTGCGAACGTACTGAGGATGAATATGAATCTGGCTGACATTGGCACGAAGTCCATCCGTGCCATTATATTGATGTGCCCCAACTTTTACCGCTAAATCCCCCGGCAAATCGCCATCAACGCAATGCGCCGCCGTTAATACGTATCCGCCACCTAAATAACTTGCCCCGCAAAATGATCTGTTACTAAAGCGACTAGTTATCTGCGTAAAGAAGCGCCAGTCCTGGCTGATTGCATCAACGCCCCCTACAATTCTCGGTTCATATACTCGCTCAGAACCAGGATCGACAGCGGCAGAATATGCAGGAAACACCGTAAAAGCGTATAACGCTGTTAGTGTGAAAGTGACTTTCCATTTGTTCATAAGTAATCCTCAATTTACGTTTTTCACCAAAAAGCGTACCAAGTTGCATACAGTGATGACGTTGATGGATTACAGCATTTAATGCTTGTGCCTTATTGCACTTCTGGAATTGATGTTCAAGCTAAAATGTAATTGAGCGATAATGCACTAATTTATTTCCTTCATTAATCACATTACTTTTCCCATTTAAAGAAAAAGCCTTCGGCTAGCGAAGGCTTTCAATGGAAATAATTTATTTAACTATTTGGCACTACTGGCTGACATACCAGGCATATAAGCTTCTACCCGCCGGTTTTGCGCTCGTCCTTCTTCAGTGTTGTTCGTTGCAATAGGATCCCGCTCGCCAAATCCTTTAATCTCAATTCTGTCCATACCAATACTGAAGTAGCCCGCCAGATAGCCAGCGACTGCTGCTGCCCGTTCTTCAGACAGTTTCTGATTATAAGCCGATGTACCTGAAGCATCTGTGTGGCCAATTACCTGAAGTTTACTGTCAGGATAATTCACTAAACGATCGGCAATGGGTTGCAGGCGCGTGATATCTTCTTGCGTTAACTGACTACTGTCAAAGTTAAACGGCAATGCCACCCGAAGTGGCTGGATAGTCGCAGCAGGTAAAGGCGCGGGCTCTGGCAGCGGAGCCGCCTCTTCAACAACTGCCGCGGCCGCTGGTGCTCCCCAGTGATAAACCAGGCTCAAACCGTAGAAATGAATATCTGCCTTACCAGGCTCACTGCGCCCAACCTGATTGTAATATTGATATTCTAAGCGTGTTGATACGTTGGGATTCATATAAAACTCAGCCCCAACCCCTGCAGTGCCCGATGTACCACTATCATCTGCACCATTTACCGTGTTATCGACATTAAAGAAAAAACCGCCCGCTTTGGCATACAAGTCAACAACATCTGTTACAGGCCATGTCAGCTTGGCAACTAAATCCAAACCATAAGCTTCAAAGCCACCACTGCCTAAATCATAATCGGCTTCACCAAGGTAGGTGTAACCACCCTCTAAACCAACCGAAGAAGAGAACTGATATCCCAGAAAAACGCCTCCACCCCAGTCATCTTGCCCGTAATCACTTTTCTGGCCATCAATAGCACCATCAAAATTGTTGAAATGTGTGCCACCCACTCGGGCGCCGAAATACCACGGATTCTCTGTCGCGGCGACAACTGAACCAGACAAAAAAATCGCCAACGGAACAAATTTGATTATTCGAATCATAAAATTTTCCTTGTTATTAGTTCACCACTACCTCTAAGGGTTTAGTCAGGAATGTCAATTTTGGCAAGGTTATAAGCAGGTTATAGCGCGCCTATATCTTTATTAAGACATTCAGCTGAAGCGATTTTTAAGCATAATCTGTGACAAAAACCCTAAAATGGGTCTTTCTTGGTCATTCAAGTCAAAAAAATACCACTGACAGCAGGTAAATCCGCAAGGTGTCGGGTCAGGCTTTTATCAATCATGCAGATTGGCAACTTAACCCTGAATATGCGCCTACACGCACAACGTTTACATTGTAAATTCACACTGACAGAAAAATGAACAATCAATGAGTTTGTTTATGTTCACTGTTTCAAACGGAGCGCCAGACAAGTAAAATGTCCGGCATGAGAACTAATTACAAAAATGTTGAATTTACCGCTGATGACAACTGAAACTGGCACAAACAAACCTTTTAGCCATCTGAAAATTGGGGTTATTGGCGGCGGAATGGCAGGTTCTACCATTGCACTTCGGCTTGCCGAGCAAGGTTTCTCTGTCAATCTTTTCGAGGAAGGGCCAAGCCTGGTTAATGGTCCTCCTATCTGCCACTTACACGCAGGTGGCAATCTGTATCGTGACATTTCAGATGAGCAGTGTCTCCAACTGCTGACACAGTCTGTCGATACGTTAAGAGTCTATAAACACAGCGCTAATATTCGCCCCACAGTCATCGCGGTTCCGAAACAGGATCCCGGCCATCCCGACTTATTGCTTCCCCGGCTGACTTTGCTTGAACAACACTATAAAGCCTTGGTTCAGATTGATGCAGCAAATGCGGTATTGGGCGAGCCGGATGATTATTTCCGTCTCTATTATCGCGAAGATCTGGAAAGACTGGCTCAACGTGAAATGCCCGACCGTGCGACAGCGCCTGACGATTGGATGGTTCCGGTCGCAAAACACCTTGACCTGGATAATTTCAAATTCCCCATCGTACTTGTTCAGGAGTACGGCGTAAGTGTCTTTCGTTTAGCCGCCACTGTCACTCTGGGACTGGATGCGCTTCCCAGCAGCCAGGTCAGAACACATACCAAAGTCACCCATATAGAGCAGGATAGTCAGACCCATAAATGGCAAATTACTTACCGTTCTCTGGGTGAAGGCAGTAGCGTTTACAACAGCCACAAAGAGGAAGTGGACTATCTGATCAATGCGTGCGGTTACCGAACCGGTACCTTAGACGATATGGCGCATTATAAACGTAAACGTTTAGTCGAATTTAAAGCGGCCTATGTTACCCGGTGGGAAGACAGCAAAGCAGAATGGCCTGAAATTATTTTCCATGGTCAGCGTGGCACCCCGCTGGGAATGGCTCAGCTTACTCCCTACCCGGACGGCTACTTCCAATTACACGGTATGACAGAAGACATTACGCTCTTCAAAGACGGCCTGGTCAGCAGCACTGAACACAGTGCTCAGCCTGTTTTAAATCCGCTATACAAAAATATGCTGAGAAACGGCTGGCAGCCCAGTGATATAGAACAACGAACGCACAGGGCCATCGCGCATATTGCCAAACATCTGCCAGCGTATAAAACAGCCAGTGTCGGCGGCCCGCCACTGTTTGGGGCGCAACAGATTCCGGGGGACGATCCCTCTCTTCGCGCTGCCGATGTCTCGTTTGATGGATACCGCTATGCCCGCACCGAGATCGTTAAAGCGTCCTCTGCATTAACCGCCGCAGAGATCATCATTAAAAAGCTGGTAGAAGACGGATTGATTACCGCTGAACAAAGCGGCCTGACATTGCCTCTGGAAGCTCGCTTTACAGTGACGCAGCAGCTTAGCGCTGCCACTATCACCAAAAAAGCCGAGGTATTAGCGAGCGCTCGTCAGTTTCCAGTTGCTCTAGCTTTGCCGGTTGGCTAAACCTTATCTGGCGGCACAGTGAAAACCAGACAACAACAGCTCCGGTATCTTCTTGATGCCGGTTTTATTCAGGCAGAATTGACAGGTCATTGCAGTCAGGCGGCAAAAATACGGCCAGCCAAATGGTATTCGCGCCGGGAGCCGTCCAGCTGACCCGGTGACGGCAGTGTGCAGGAAGGTAGATACTCTGGCCTTCACGTAACCGAACGGGCAAACGGCCATCATCGAATGCCAGCTCGGCGGCACCCTGAATGACCATCACCCATTCATCTTCATTTTGATCGTACCACTCGTCAGGTGGTGTTTGGTGGCCACGTGAGATGATTCGCTCAATACGTACATCAGACGTATTAATCAGAGTCTGAAACAGCTCTTCCGGCAGGTTATCTGGTATGTCTGAAAACACATCCTGAATGCTCAGGTTGCCAGGTTGACACTTGTTGATCGTCATGAACATCACTCATCTTTTGGCAATGTAACATTGATTTTCTCATTCAGTTCATCAAGTTCGTTCTGAAGCGCCGTTCGTTCCACTTCAGCTTCAGCCACTTTAGATAATTTTGCTTCATAACGATCACAATCAGCCTGAGAAACCCAGTTCCAGCTCTTGCCGGATTTAAACTCGTCGCACGGCTTTTTGAACTCTTCTGCAACACGCCGCGCTTGTTTCACATCAGCCTCCACCTGGCTGAGCTGTTTTTGCAGACCTAGCTGCTGCTGGTACAACGCTTTAGAGTTGGACAGTACAGTCTGCTGTTTTTGGGTTGCTTCAGTCAGCGTCTCTACTTTGGTGTCTAATTGTTTTTTGGTCACAACCAGCTGCTTTTTCTGTTGCTTAAGGGCCGCCATTTGTTTTGCGTGCTCTTCACGTACTGAAGATAGTTCCAGCGTTCTTTGCTCAAGTTGCTGCTGTAACTCTTCAAATTCAATCGCTTTTTGAGTTTCCATTGACGCCATCGCTTCTAACCGCGTGCTCAGGCTTTGTATTTGCTCCGCCTGCTCAGTGTTTATCTCACGAAGGTTGTCCATTTCCGCAACCGTTGGCTGATGCTGAATGTGCCCTATTGCCGATGCCAGTAGCATTCCTGCGATTAAACCGGCAACCAGAGTCACTTTCCAGTTCGACATCAACTCCATTCCTTTCTCCTAACAAACTACCCAGTTCAATACATGATTACGCATCGATAACCAGCCCAATATACCCAAATGACGGCAAGAGCCCTGGGTAGCTAAGTGGCATAGACACAAATTACCACAATCGATGCGAACCGATGTCAGAACTATATCAAGCTTCATTGAGGCTTCATTCGCAAAGTCTATGATAGCGATAGAAAATTAGCTATTCAGAATCACATTCCTGCCGCACTCTGTCGCTTTTCCCCTCGGAATAAAACCTGGATATGACAGTGTCCGGTTACTTTTTGCCCTTGTAGCCCCCGGAGGAAACTAACATGAAGCAATCTGAGTTGGCGATGATCATCACCTTAATGCTGAGCCCAATCAGTTATGCCAAAGAAACAGTAACAATGAGAGCAACTTCAGCTGTCTGGCAGGATGACTCGTTTCTGCTCCCTTTGGGTACAAGAATCACCGATTATTGGGTCAGCGAGAAATTAGATGGCATTCGCGCTCACTGGAATGGCCAGCAGCTACAAACCCGGACAGGGCACGTTATTCATGCACCACAGTGGTTCACGGCTGGTTTGCCTGATGATGTGTTAGAAGGTGAATTATGGGCCGGAAGAGGCGCTTTTCATCTGGTCTCACAAACAGTGCTGGACGCATCGCCAAACCGTGAGCAATGGGAAAAGATCCGATTCATGGTCTTTGATGCCCCCGTATATCCTGGTTCATTTGATGAACGCCGGCGCCATGTAACCGCACTGGTCAATGCATCAAATCATCCATACATCAACATCATAGAGCAGCGAAAACTGGCCTCAATAGCCATGGTAAAGAACTGGCTGTCGGAAATAGAAGCCGATGGCGGTGAAGGAATAATGTTACACCATGCTTCGCAGCCCTATGTCGCAGGCCGGTCAGACAGCTTAGTGAAAATAAAACGCTTCGAAGATGCGGAAGCCATCGTTGTTGGTTACGAGCCAGGGAAAGGGAAATATCAGGGGTTAATGGGGGCACTTTGGGTAAAGATGGATGCTTTGCCGCCCTTTAAAATCGGTACGGGTTTTTCAGATGCAGATCGTGCCGTTCCCCCTGAAATCGGAAGTATAGTCACCATCAGATATAACGGATTTACACATAACCAGATCCCTCGTTTTTCCCGATATCTGCGTACAAGACCGTCATCGACTCTGTGATACACAGATGTAAAAAGGGCTTACTCAGTGGTAAGCCCTTGGCGGTATTACTGCATCTTGAAAATCTGGTTAGCTTCAAGATTAGTCATGCGCCGGATAGAGCGCCAGACATAATAAAAGATACCGAACATCATCAGCATGGAAGGAATCGCGATCATCGGATAACTCAGCAGCGTCATTTCACCCAGCTCTTCATTAAATGCTTCTGACCCTGCCGGGCTGGTTACTATGGTGGTGGCCAGTACGTAATTCATTATTGAGGAAAACACAAACGTACTGGCAAACAAATAATTAGACTGTGCCAGACACTTATTGAATTCGGTTAGTTTGCCATTTTGTGTCAATTTCTCTTTAATCAGCGAGAGATTCAGAACGGCATCGTTGAAAATCATTTTGGTTACAACTGGGTACTTAGTGAATGTAGAGACAAACACCACAAGCCCAATTAAACCAGGAATCAACGCTTCTTTAATTGCAAGCCATTGATTATCAAGTTCAAGTAAACCTATTCCACCGGTCAGTAGTACACTGACAAAGCCCAATAACGAAATGAAGTTAAACTTCTTGTGCTTGATCAGTTCATAGCCACCCAGCACAATCGGGAAAGCCAGTGCCAGTATCAATGCATTAACAGGGCCCAGTTGTTCCTGGCCACTCAGCTTCATCAGTACCACAGACGGTACGATGACATTGAAGATAAGATCAGTAAGAGGATTCGATTTTTTTTCAGTCATGGTTTTTCAGGTACGTTTCAATATCGGGTCATTGTTCCGTCATTTACCCACAATGTAAAGATGAAACAAGTTACAAGGCTTTTCGCTTTGGTCGGCTTCACCAAACTATTTTAGCTTATGGGGCAGACAAAATACCAAACCGACTTGACTTTATGGTCAGATAGAACCATGTTCTGCCCTATAACCACAGAGCAATCACCGCTAAACTTTTCATGTAAAAGCACATAACGGTGAATTTAAGATAAGGACATTCCTATGCTGGATCGCAATAAAACCGCGCTGGTGATCGTTGATGTTCAGGGAAAGCTGGCCAGCCTGATGTCAGACAGTGATACCCTCTATCAAAACCTGTCAGTCATGGCTCAAGGGGCAAAAGCCCTTCAATTACCTGTCATCTGGTTAGAGCAGTTACCCGATAAGCTTGGGCCCACTATTCCGCAGATTGCTGAGCACCTCACTGATCAGACGCCCATTGCCAAAAATTGTTTCAGCGGTTGCCAGTCGATCGACTTTATGGACGCTTTAGTTTCCACTGGTTGCAAGAACGTGCTGCTGGTCGGGATAGAAGCGCACATTTGTGTCTATCAAACCGCCATGGATTTACTTCGTAAAGGCTACCACGTAGAAGTCATTTCTGATGCTGTCTCTTCACGGAATGCGGCGAACAAAACAGTCGCCCTGAATCGTATGCAACAAGCAGGTGCCTCAATCTCGTGCACAGAAATGGTACTTTTTGAGTTACAAGGCGTCGCTGAAGGCGAAAGCTTCAGGCAGATCTTAAACCTCATCAAATAATTAAGTCACAAAGTTGACATTAATTGCACGGATAAATTGATCCCGGATTCAATGCAGGCTATCTTATTTTCATAAAAAAAATAAGATAGCCATAGGTTAATCTCCTCCTCTGCATTCTCGGAGTCCGGCCCATGTACGCCATAACCCACATCAGCGTGTTTGATGGCAGCACGATTGCTGAAGATCAAGCCATTTTTATTGACAGAGATACCATCTCTGCCGTCATGCCCATGTCGCAAGCCAAGTCCCGGCAATTACTCCCGACCGACTGTCTGGACGGGACTGGTTTACTGGCCACCGCAGGCTTCATAGACATTCAGCTAAACGGTTGTGGCGGCGTCTTGCTAAACACAGACATTGCCAAATCCACCCTGGATACCATGAATGCCACTAACCTTCGCTACGGTACCACCCAATATCTTCCCACTTTTATTACCAGTGAAGCCGAACCGCTTAACGCAGTCATTCAGTTGATCGAAAGCATTGATACCCCGGAATCTGAAGGAGTGCTGGGGCTGCATTTAGAAGGCCCTTTCATCAACCGCCAAAAGAAAGGGGCCCATCAGGAACAATGCATCAGGGATCTTGATGAAGAAACTGCTGAGTATCTCATTCGCCATGCCCACTGCATAAAAGTGATCACACTGGCGCCTGAGTCTTGTGAGCAATCAGTGATTAACCAGCTGACAGAGGCGAACATTATAGTGTCTATGGGCCATACCAATGGCCGGTACACCGACTACACAGCCAAACACGGCATCAGTATGGCCACACATCTGTTTAATGCGATGAGTCCACTGGATTCTCGTGAGCCAGGTGCTGTCGGCTATATCTTTGATCGCAAACCCCATGCCGGCATTATTGTTGATGGCATTCATGTGAATTACGCCTCAATCAGAATCGCCCACCAGCTTCTGGGAGAGAAACTTTTTATGGTCACCGATGCTGTGACACCAGCGGGTACTGACCTCAAAGAGTACGATATGGCTGGCACCAAGGCCTATGTCACTGACGGTAAATGCCATTATGCCGATGGCACCATTGCCGGCGCGGCCATTACCATGATTGAAGGTGTGCATAATCTGATTAATCATGTGGGTGTCAGCAAAGAAGAGGCATTGCGGATGGCAAGCCTGTACCCGGCCAAAGCTCTGGGACTGGATGCACACTATGGAAGAGTCAGAACAGGATATAAAGCCAATCTGGCATTACTGACTGCGGATCTGCAAGTAAAAGGCACGGTTCAGATGGGGTTACGGCATCACGTTTAAAGCGATGGCATGCAATGTTCGCGGAGTGACAAGACAAAGGGCCACTTATCTGTGGCCCTTTCTGCATTATGCGTTGGCAAATTTGAGCGTTTCAAGCCGGGTAAGTTGATATTCACGCAACTTGAAGTAGCCGTAAGTCGCCACAATAGAAAAGAAAAGGTATGACAGAGCAAATACCAGAGGTGAGTTAATCACCTGATTTTCCAGTCCCCACATTACCCCAGCGACAGTAACACCCATTTTCGCCATTAACCCGGTTAGCAGCAGCATGAATGCCAATTGAGGATAACGTGTTGCCCGGAATGCCAGCCAGTAGGCCGTGCCTACCGCCAGAGACGCTATACCAAAGCCGGCCATAAATGAATGAAGATGCTCCCCTGAGAAAACACCGGCAACAACCGATACAGCCAGAATGATCAAGAACTTCATAAGAACCTCACTCATAAACCCGACGTTAATGACAATGGGCGCCAATTCTTTCACCGGATCGCCCTTTTGCGGCTATTGTTTCAGGTTTCACAGAGGTTTAACAGTGGTCGTTCCTCTAAGCATTGTTACTAAAATGTTTCATTTTCAGCCAGTTACATTCTGAAACATTATAAACACCTAACAGAAAACAACTTCCCGCCAAAAGTTACAAAATAGTTAACAACTCAAGCAGCAGCAGGATATTGCTGCAAAGGCCATATCTTAAAAATAAAATTCAGAATTTGAGTAATACTGCCATGAAAGATCAATATCATACCGCCGTCTTTCACATGAAAAGCAGCATCTAATACTGAATTTTCACTTTAGAGCCCAACAAAGTGAAAAGTGTGACAAACCTTAAGTACGAACAGCCAGCAACGGTAAAAAACAAGATTGATGCGCTTTTCTTTTGACGCATTCACTATGAAACTGGGATGTTGCTCTTACCTTTGTAACCTTCGTTAGGAATATTGGCTACCTCTCTCTATAATTTGCTGAAATTCAGAACAAAAACCACATTTACGGGCATTTTATGACGACCATTCTTGATGCAGTCGATCTTCGTACACAGCTTGTTGGAGAGAACCGCCTTGAATTGCTGATTTTCCGGCTTCATTCTGCTCAATTATTTGCGATTAACGTGTTCAAAGTGCGTGAAATCGTCAAACAACCTCACCTGCACTCGCTGCCAGGCAGCCATTCCAGTGTCTGTGGCGTCGCCAACATTCGCGGACAATCGATTCCAATCATTGATTTACGAAAAGCTATTGGTGTAAGAGCAACGGAAGAGAACACTGAAACCAACCTCATCATTACTGAATACAATCGAAGCGTTCAGGGCTTTCTCGTCGGACAGGTCATGAACATTGCCAATATGACCTGGCAGGACATTCAGCCGCCACCCAGCCAAGTCGGTAAAAACAATTATCTTACCGCCATTACAAGAATTAAAAGAGAAGGTGTTGAGAGGCTGGTCAGCATCATCGATGTCGAAAAGGTGCTGGCTCAGATCGTGTCATACAACACAGACATTTCTGACGATATTCTCGATCAGCATTTAGTCAGTCAGTTTCATGGACGCAAGATTCTGATTGTTGACGATTCCTCAACCGCGAGAGCACAAATCAGGGACACCCTTTCGCAACTTGGTCTGGAAATCATTGAAGCCATTAATGGGCAAAAAGCATTGGATATTCTCAAAGGCTGGTGTGATGAAGGAAAAGAGGTAAATCACGAGATCCTGATGATGTTCACCGATGCCGAAATGCCGGAAATGGATGGTTATCGCCTGACTCACGAAATCCGCAGTGATGAGAGGATGAAAGATCTGTTCATTGCACTAAACACCTCACTCAGCGGAAGCTTTAATCAGGCAATGGTCGATAAAGTTGGCTGCGACCGTTTCATTTCTAAATTCCAGCCGGATCTTTTGGTTGAAGTCGTCCAGGACAGACTGAGAGCAGCTTTAAAGCAGCCCGTGTAATTCGCCACGGGCTTACTCACGACGTTTGGCAGACAAAGGTTAAAAGGCGCGTAGTCTTATCAGCAATACACCAGACTCAAATGCAGTAATGTCAGCTTCAGCAGTGCTCTCGGCCAGGAGTCAGGGGCCTGTTCAACCCGACTCCCCTGACACTCAGCCAAATTACTGATTAGGTGAAAGACTATCCATATCTTGCCAGATACCATCACTGAACCCCTTCGCCTCGATCTGATGACTGACTGACAATGTGCGATCATCGCTTTTCATTGCCAGCTGCATAGTAAATAACACCAGAACCGCTATCGGTATTAAGCAACTGCTGAGCGTAAACTGAGCTGTCGATGCCATACATCCCCCTTAATGCGACTGCGCTGTCTGAACCGGTCCCTGCTGGCTACGCAAAGTGACGCGGCGGTCAAAAAAGTCGTACTCCCAGCTTTCATCCATTTTAAGCGGCTCTTCTTCGCCATAAGCAATGGTGACAATTTGCAATGGGTTCGCGCCCCGAGATTCCAGGTAATCCCTGACGGCAGTCGCACGCTCTTCAGAAAGAACCTGGTTACGCTCCGACCCGCCACGGCGGTCTGCATAGCCTGATAATTCCCAGTTTATTTCTGGCGATTGCTTCATCAGCTCTGCAATTTCATCCAGCTGAGCCTGAAAATGGGGCTCAATCACTGTCGAACCGGTCCGAAAATGTACGTTCATTGCCAATGCCATATCATGCTTCTGCTGTGTCTCGCGCAGGCTGGCCATTTCATGCTGCATTTCCTGGTAGCTGTTCAGAACAGGCTCCAGCTCGGCATTACGCTCATTCAAAGCAACAATGGTTTTCTGCTGCTCACTCAAACGCGCTGTCTGGTTGGCGATATAACCTTCCTGGCCAACGGCTGTACCCATAATCCCGCCGACCATTGCACCAATAACAGCACCGACCGGACCACCAACCAGACCGCCGACTGCGGCACCGGAACCCATACCAATCCATTGTTCTTGCTGGGCAACCGGCTCAGTGTTTGCCGTGCTCTGCTGGCCCGCATGAACCTGAGTGCTGACACCCATCACCGCTGTGGCAACCAAAAGGGAAAGAGCCTGTTTTTTCATCATGTTGTTCATCTGATTTTCCTCATCATTTCTGTGTTATCCGAACAAGCATCTGAGGCCGTTAATGCAGCTCTCGTTTGCCGATGAGAGAATTAAAACAAAGTGTTCAGGCAATAAGAGGGAGAGAAAAAGGCAATGTGCTGATCAAATGTGGCAACATTATGGCAATTGGCTTTGAAGGCGGATTTGCACTTTTTTAGCCTGCCAGTTCAGGTATAGTCAGTTTTCTCCAAGGTGAATGATGAAGCAATCAATGAAACATATAGCCATTGTTGAAGACGAAGCGGCAATTCGGGAAAACTACATGGATGTGCTGAGAAAGCACGGTTACAAAGTGCAGGGTTACGCAGACCGCCAGCAAGCCCAGCAGGCGTTCGAACTCAAACTGCCCGATCTGGCCATCATTGATATCGGCTTAGGCCATGAAATCGATGGCGGATTCGCACTTTGTCAGTCGTTACGCGCCCTGTCTCCCACTGTACCCATCATTTTTCTGACTGCACGTGACAGCGACTTCGATACGGTGTGCGGACTGCGGATGGGGGCAGATGACTATCTCACCAAAGACATCAGCCTGCCCCATTTAATGGCAAGAATTGCCGCGCTATTCCGGCGCAGTGAGCTGATGTCTGCCCCCGCCACAGAAGAGACACTGCTGCACAGGGGAGCTTTGACCATTGACCAGAACAAAATGCAGATCTTCTGGCAGGAGCAACACATTGATTTGACTGTGACAGAGTTCTGGATGGTGTACGCGCTGGCGAAACGTCCGGGCCATGTCAGAAGTCGTCAGGATTTGATGGAGGATGCCCACGTCGTGGTCGATGACAGTACCATCACGTCTCATATCAAGCGGATACGCAAAAAGTTTGCCCAGCATGATGCCGACTTTGATCATATTCATACTGTCTACGGAATGGGATACCGATGGGGAGCCTGACAGCACGATTTACCGCAGGTCTTCGCGTAAAGATAGTTATCATCGCCAGCCTGTTGCTCACCCTGCCCTGGTTCGGGTATCGGTTTGTTCTCGAAATGGAAAAACTGCTCCGTCAGGGGCAAGAGCAAACTCTGATTGGCACAGCCAGAGCCATTGCCACCGCGCTGAACGAACGGCCTGCGCTGTTCAGCCAGCAAGCCAGTTTTCTGCCTCGTGTTCAGCATGGCCGCGATTTATACGTCTATGATTTGCCCGGTTCAATTACCATTGACGGAAGCCTCGCAGACTGGCCAGAGGATCTTGATGCCAAGATGCATTACTACGGACGTCAGTATGTCCGATTCAGCCAGCGCCCTTACCAGCAGGGGCAAACCGATTTCTATCTGATTGCCGGGCGACACAGCCAGCAATTTTATGCCGCCATGAAAGTGAAGGACAGGCACACCGTTTTGCGCCGTGCTAACAGTCATCAGGTCGACAGGAACGATCATCTGATATTGGCACTGACAACCCCACAGGGTGAGTTCGAACGTTATCTGATTGCACTTGAACAAGATGGCCAGACTTCAGCCTGGATGATCACCGATGAGCTTGACGAACCAAACCTGATCTCTGCCACGAACCTGATTACAGCGCAGTGGCAACCAAGGCAGGATGGCTACTCACTGGAAATCAGCATGCCCTTGTCACAGCTCGGCCAACGGCTGTCGGTGTCTGTTTATGATGTTAACCACGATACCCACCGTGATGTTGAGACCATCATAGGCACAGCCAACAGCAAAACGGCGGCAAATTTGGGTACAGTGCTGCTGCCCTCACCGGACATTGAGCGCATAGTCAAAGGCATGGGGCACAGCAGTTCGCGTATCTGGGTATTGGACAGACATCAGCGTGTGTTAGCGCAATCTGGCGACATTCAGCATTCAGACGGGGTGTGGGCAACATCTGTTCGTTATGATGAAGAGGAATATGGTTTAGGCTCCTGGCTGGATCAACACCTGCTGCGCCCGCTTTATTACACCTTTCTCTTATCAGAGCCCGCCCCGTTCGACGACAAGCCCGCCGATCCCGCACTGATCACAGGCGTCAATGTTGATCAAGCCTTGCAGGGACGCGGTTACGCCCACTGGCGGCCATCAAGTGACGGCAAAGCAATGATTCTGTCCGCCGCCTACCCCATCTGGCTGGATGACAAAGTGATGGGAGCCGTGGTCGCCGAAGAGTCAACCCAGGGAGTTCAGACCCTGAAAAACCGGGCTCTGGAACAACTCTTCAACGTGTTACTGGCGATCATCATCATCGCTGCCATTATTCTTTTCCTGTTTGCCTCAAGCCTCTCAGGCCGTATCCGGCGGTTACGCGATCAGGCAGAGCAATCGATAGATGCTCAGGGCCGGATTCGCGAAGCAATCACTGCGTCATCGTCAAAAGATGAAGTTGGTGATTTATCCCGCAGCCTGGCAAGCATGGTTAACCGGCTCGGACAATACAATCATTACCTGGAAAACCTGTCTTCGCGGCTGTCACACGAGCTGCGCACACCCGTTGCCGTCGTCCGCTCTTCACTGGATAACCTTTCTATGTCCAGCCTCAATCATGATGAACAGCGCTATATCGAACGGGCGCAGGAAGGTATCAGAAGACTGAGCACGATTTTATCGAGCATGACAGAAGCGACCCGTATCGAACAGAGCCTACAAGGTGCAGACATGGAAGAGTTTACGCTAAATGACTTGATCAGCGGCTGTATGCAAGGTTATCAGTTCGCCTTTGCTGAGCAAGACTTCCATGTGCAGGTGCCGGACACCCCGGTCCGTATCACAGGTGCCCCCGACTTTCTGGCTCAGCTGCTGGATAAACTGATAGCTAACGCTGTTGAATTCAGCCAACCGAACAGCCAGATTGACGTCACACTGTCACAAACTGACAAGCACGCCACTCTGACTGTCAGCAACCAGGGGCCGCTATTACCGGATGATATGGCCGACCAACTGTTACATTCAATGGTCTCGGTACGCAGTCAGGCACATCAGGACAAACCACATCTCGGTCTGGGTCTGTATATTGCACGGTTGATCGTGGATTATCACGCAGGGCAAATCGCAATCAAAAACCGCCATGATTGTTTGGGTGTCACTGTCGCCGTTACTCTGCCATTGAATGCGGCAACGAATACCTGAGTTTATTCCGGCTACTCGGTATCAGTCTCAGGTACAGATGATTGTGGTTCTGAAGAATCTGAAGAGGGAGCAGTGCCCGGCACTTGTGTCTCAGCTTGCGCTGTGACCTCTTCATCTTTGGCATACATAGTCAGATACTGATTTTCGCAGACACTGATGGTTGTCCTGTCGGAGCCATATGTTTCGGTGCACCGCTCCATATATTCGTCATAAGACATCAGTAAACTCTCCGACTGAACATTCGCGACGAATACTCCAGAAACCACCAGCGCCGATAACATCACACTGTTCCATTTCATCTTGCTCACCTTTGTTCAAATATGAACCGCACAGGCCCATACTTTAGAGTTAAGCAAATTAGCAGCAAATAATGATCGAATCTTGAGACAATTTACCAATTGCTGGCAGTGACAGACTTCAGGCAGGCTCATCTGCCGTTACATTTTCCGCCTGAACTCAACAAAGTGCTCATACCGTTTTGACACTAAGTCGGTATAATGCCTTCACTTTCATAACAACTATACCTGAATCAAATGAGTAACGTTTTTACATTTCTTAAGGGATTAGCGATGGGCGCAGCAGACGTCGTTCCCGGCGTTTCCGGCGGTACAATCGCTTTTATAACCGGTATTTACGATACACTGCTGGAAAGCATCAGACGCATCAACCCCAGCCTGATCCCGCTGTGGCGCAAACAGGGAATCCGCGCAGTTCTCACCCACATTAACGCGGGTTTTCTGACTGTGCTTCTCACTGGTATTCTCACCAGTATTCTCACCCTGGCTCGTGTAATCACCTGGATGCTGCATACGCATCCGATCCCGCTGTGGTCCTTTTTCTTTGGCCTGATCCTGATTTCTGCTGTTCATATGTTTAAACAAGTTCAGCACTGGAGAGCGACTCGGATTCTGTGCATTATTGCCGGTACAGCATTTGCGTACGGTATTACGGTTGTTCACCCTATTGATATGGCACCGACCAGTATCAACATAGTATTAGCAGGATCCATTGCTATTTGCGCGATGATTCTGCCGGGCATCTCTGGCAGCTTTATTTTGCTGCTGCTGGGTATGTACGGCCCTATCCTCGCGGCGGCTAAATCGCTGCAGCTGGGTACTCTGGGACTGTTTGCGACGGGTTGTGTGATCGGCCTGCTGTGCTTTTCTCATGTTCTGTCTTGGCTACTTCGTCATTACCGCGATTTAACGCTGACCTTCCTGACAGGCCTGATGCTCGGCACACTGAACAAAGTCTGGCCCTGGAAAGAAACCATCAGCTGGCGCACCAATTCCAGCGGTGAACAAGTCCCCCTGCTGGAGCACAACCTGTCACCCTTTAGCTTTGAGCAGGTTACCGGCCAGCCAGCGCTCCTTAGCTATGCAGTGATTGCCATGCTACTCGGGATAGTGCTGGTGTGGGGACTGGAGAAATTTGCAGCAGACTAGCCGCTGAGTGAATGCTGAGGCTGCCATCTGGCAGCCTTTCTTTATCGCAACTGCGACCGCCACAAAAAGCGTGATACCATAGCGCAGTTAACTGATAACAAAATACTTACGCGAGAAACCGATGTCCCATAAGCTTTTCTCAATGCATTGGTCAATGCCAGTAAAGCTCATTCTGGCATTCTGCTTGGGCTTTGCCGCCATTGAGTGGCTGCCGGCATTCATCCGCTCAGAACCCATCTATGACAGCGCACAGGCCTGTGAATTGAGTCAGGCAAGCTGCCTTCGGAACAATGCCAGCATCATGCTGAGCGACAATATTGTCCACCCGCTGCAACCTACCACAATGACCATTCGCTGGCCTGAGCTGCCGAAAGAGACAGCAACCCTCCTTCTTACCCTGGAAGGTCATGAAATGATGATGGGACAATATCAGCTACAATTAACCCGGCAACCGGATGACAGCTTTTCTGGTGAACTCATGCTGCCTTTCTGTACACAGGACGCTATGACCTGGCAAGGCAAGATCACCTCAGATTCCGGCTCCCTTACACCTCTCTACGTTTCCTTAAGGATGACACAGTGAAATTTCAATGGATAATTCTGGCCGTAGCCTTGATTGCTGGCCTGGCCACCCGTTACCTCGTAGACAGCCATGACGACAGCGTCGCAGAAGCTCAGCAGTCAAGCGGCCAGCTCGAGAGTGGCAAAGAGTCTGTCGACTTGTTCAATACCAATGATAACCGCCTTCGCGTTGTCTACTTTGGTTTCACGCATTGCCCGGATGTCTGTCCTACATCACTGGCTATTCTGGGGGCCGCTTTGAAAGCCATCTCCCAGGATGAATTAAATAAAGTCTGGCCTGTCTTTATTACTTTGGATCCAGAAAGGGATACACCTGAAAAAAGTGCTCAATACGCGCAATATTTCCATAAAGATATTACAGGCATGACGGGGACTATGGAACAAACCCAATTACTGGCGAAGAAGTATGGCGTCCTCTTTATGAAAACCCAGCAGGAAGATTCAGCATTAGAATATTCCGTCGATCACAGTTCGTACTTTTATCTTTTAAAACCCGACGGCACCCTGTTAGAAAAGGTGCCTCACACTTTAAATCCCAATATCCTGGTAGACGCTATTGACAGGAATGAACGTCTCCTGATTGAGAAATAATGAAGAAGATTTGACATATCATTCACATAGCGTGCATTGACTCAAACGGCGAAAGGCCGCATTCTTGCTGTCGTTCACGGGCTTTTTCTCGTCTTTGAGAGAATTTTTTTTGGGAAAAAAGCTTCTTGGATGAGCAATTTGAATAACATATGCCATACTAATTCTGCCGACTGATAAATTTTTACACTCGGTCTGTAGTGGCAAAACAAAGGAGAAGAAAGAAAAATGAACCGTTCATTATCTATCCTTACTGGTATCATTCTGAGTGCAACTTTGATTGGCTGTTCCAGCTCAGATGAAGTAGATCAGATGCAACAACTAACCAATAAAGTAGACATGCTTTCTGACCAAGTGGGTGCACTGCAAAGTCAGCAAGATCAGATGGCCGGCGCCGTTAACGACGCTCGTGCTTCTGCAGATGCTGCTTACCAGGAAGCAATGCGTGCTAACCAGCGTATTGACAACATGGCTAGTTCGTATCGTAAGTAATACAAACGACAAAAAGAGTGGAGCTATTAGCTCCACTCTTTTTTTATGTCTGAATTTTGGTTTCAGTAAAACAGGTACAGTATCGAGATATATCACACAAGCTGCCCGGCAGCCCGTGTGACCATGTTATTAATCAATCGCGATAGGTACGCCTTCTTGCGATTGTAAAGCCTGAGACAGACGCGAAATAGCTTGTTTATCACTTTCGACAGCATTAACAAGCGCACGACTTGGTTTCACAACTTTAGCCTGACCCGCCTCAGATTCCGATTTCGACAATGGCTGATGTACCTCAACATACAAGCTACCATCCGGTTCACGGGTTTCTTTCAATGGTTGATTGATTACCCGCACTTTGGTGCCTTTAGGAATCTGCGGGAACAGCCACTCAATATCCCACGGGTTCATACGAATACAACCTGAGCTGACACGCATACCAATACCGAAGTCTTTGTTGGTACCGTGTATCAGATATTCACCGCGGCTGTGAGCAAGTCGCATAGCGTACTCACCTAATGGGTTCTCCGGGCCAGCCGGAATAACTGCCGGCAGTTCGATACCGCGCTCTTCACGGTATTCTTTACGAATATTCGCCGTAGGTGTCCAGGTCGGACCAACAATTTTCTGACTGATTGACGTTGTCATCACAGGTGTTTCCCGGCCGATACGGCCGATACCGATTGGGAACACATAGACAGAATCTTTACCCGGCGGGAAATAGTATAAACGTAATTCAGCAAGGTTGATCACTATGCCTTCATGTGCAACATCAGGCAATATCAGCCTGGTCGGTATGGTCAGCATTGTACCGGGTTCAGGCAGAAAAGGGTCAACCCCCTTGTTCGCTTCCATCACGGCTAAAAAACCCACGTCAAAGTGGTTAGCGATATCAGCGATACTCTCTTTTTCATTCTCGGGAACCTGGTAATACTCCACAGCACCGACGAGCTTGCTGCCGTCAGAAGGGAGTTGGTATTCAATAGCATTCGCACCCATTGAAGCCAGGCCAATCAGAGTACAAAGTAATGAGCGATACACGAAAGCCTCCAGATCGATGAAGTCTGTTGACATAAGCAACTGAGAGTCAGTTGATATTCCACCCAAAAAATTTGGCAACAGAACCTTAATTATTATGGCAAAGTTTGATCTTTACTCAGTAAGTGACTGTGATTTTCTTATATATGACACAAAATGTAGCTTTGATCACTTTCTGAGTTTGACTGTCAGTGTACCCAGCTCCTGCAACTACCAGGTCAGGTTTACGTCAATAAAGTGGCGGTGGGTTGTAAGCAATGGGACTCATGTAGAATTATGCATACAAAAAAAGCGGGCATTGCCCGCTTTTCTGCTCACTCAATCCAGGCTCAGGCATATTGCGCTGTCAGTAATTTCCAGTCACGGCGCTGTTGTTCCAGCCGGGCCTTTATTTCCTGATATTGCTTCACAATATCCAGATTGTCGTACTGTTCGCGAAGCGCCTGCCTTTTCACCTCAAGCAATTGTTTCCGGGTTGCGTAGTACTCTGAAATTTTCTGTATCAGCACGTCATACTCGGCTTCCACTTTTTGCAGCACAACCCTGCTATCCGGCCCGGTGCTCAGGCGGGACTGAATGCGTTTAAGCACCATAGTCGCCTTCGCCTTTTCAATTTTATCTTCCGGGCAAGTACGCAGGTTGCTGGCAAGACCTAACCAGGACAGACTTCTTATAAGCCACTTAGTCGGGTCAAACTGCCACCAGCGAATCCCGTTCCGGTAGTCATTTTCAAAGATGTGATGGTAGTTATGATACCCCTCACCAAAGGTCAGGAAAGCCAGAAAGCCATTGTCCCGCGCCGTATTTTTATCCGTATAAGGTTGCGAACCCCAGATGTGAGCCAGAGAATTGATAAAGAAGGTGGTGTGGTGACTGAGCACCAGACGAACAACCCCGACCAGCAGCAACGCTCCCCAGATGTCGCCGTGTAAAAAGCCAAACAGCAGTGGTATGCCTGCATTCGTCGCCACAGCCAGCGGTACGTAATACTTGTGCTGCCACATAACGATCTTATCTTTTTGTAAATCGCGGCAATTTGAGTAATCCGTGTAGCGATGCGCCTGATACTCACGAAGCATCCAGCCGATATGGCTGTAGAAAAAACCACGTTTGGCGGAATACGGATCGACATCGTTATTATCCACATGGCGATGGTGAATCCGGTGATCAGATGACCAGTGCAGAATGCTGTTTTGCAGCGCGAATGCGCCGCCAACCGCATAGATAAAACGCACAGCGGCATTTGCTTCATACGCCTTATGCGACCAGAGGCGGTGATAACCCGCCGTAATAGACAGCCCGCAATAACTGAACGCTGCCAGCAGCATCAGCCCTTGCTGCCAGTCAAACCCGATAAAATAAGCATAAAGGGGTGCACCAATCGCAGCGATGGAAAAGGTAACGGTAAAGATAATCAAATTTAGCCAGATGATTGGCGGCTTAGGATGTGACATGTCATTCTCTGTCTTTCGGCGTACAAGTGTTCGCTAGAATAGCAAGCATCCCGCTCAGGTCAATCGTAAAAGTCTGAGATTTACTGCTTTACATCACAGCTTGACATCTTGAATGCAAAAATATGCATTTAAAAATACTGCCAGTCGCCGTCAGCCGTCAGCCGTCAGGATACGAGATACGCTCAGCAAGCTTTCCGGCTGCAGTGAATTAACTACACTATAGGAAGCAGCCTAAAGCTTACACATGGAGACGCAACCATGAGGCCCAGCTCCGAGGCTCCCTTTGAGCCGATTAACATGAAGCGTGATAAACGAGTGGTGATCAATACCCAGGCACAGCACTGGATGGCATCCCCGGCAGCAGGCGTGTGGCGTATTCCACTGGAACGGGAGGCGAAAGAGTCGGGTGAAGTCACCAGCCTTGTCCGTTATGAACCCAACACGCACTTTTCAGCCCACTACCATCCAAACGGCGAAGAAATCTTTGTCGTCAGCGGTATCTTTCAGGACGAGTTTGGCCACTACCCGGCTGGTACCTATATCCGTAACCCGGCAAAAACCCGCCATGCGCCAGCCAGCGACAGCGGCTGTACCTTGTATGTCAAACTGAACATGTTTCCGGAAGGCGATAGGGAACCGCTCAGGATTGATACCCACAACGCCAGATGGCAGCCCGGCCATTATCCCGGCCAGTCAGTGCTCCCGCTGCATGGCTTTGGTTCAGATCGCACTGTCATCATGCAATGGCACGCGGGGTCAACGCTACCGCCACAAAGTTACGACGGCGGCCTGGAAGTCTATATCCTTGCTGGCAGTTTTTATGATGAATGGGGAGAGTATGGTGAAGGCTTCTGGCTGCGAACTCCGCCGGGCAGCTCTCATCAGCCAGCAACCAAAGATGGCTGTCTGCTGCTAGTAAAAACTGGCCATATCACTCAATAACAGTCCGGCGGTTCTTGCAAACACCGGCAACCTGGCTTTCTAACTATTAACATCCGTGCGGATGAAATTTTTCAGATGGATTCAGGTCTCTTGTAACACGTCAGTATATTTATACCGCTCAAAGGGATGCACATGCGTATTAAATCAACCCCGCCCTGGCAACTGAAGGAAAGTGATGTCACACCAGAGTCGGTTTATCACCAACGCCGCGACATTCTCAAAAAGCTGGGGATTACCCTGGCAACACTGCCATTAGCCACGCAAGCCCAGGCCAACATCTTTGATATTTTTGGTGATGACGAAAAAACACCGGATCGCCGACGGGCGCTCAACGCCCCCGACTCCACACGTTTTCACCCGGACCTGTCTTTAACACCTGAAGACAAAATCCTGAAATATAATAATTTTTATGAGTTCGGTACCGATAAGTCCGATCCTGCCCGCCGGGCAGCCAATTTTGTGACCGACCCATGGAAAGTGGATGTCAGCGGCATGGTTGCCCGTCCTTTCACACTGGATTATGACGACATATTTAAACGCTTCCCGATTGAAGAGCGCATCTATCGGCTACGTTGTGTCGAAGCCTGGTCGATGAACGTGCCTTGGATCGGCTTCCCGCTGGCGTCACTGCTGAGATATGCGCAGCCAACCAGTAACGCAAAATATGTCGCTTTCGAGACATTGTATGACCCGAAACAGATGCCGGGACAGGCATCTCGCCGGCTGGGTGGCGGGATAGATTACCCGTATGTTGAAGGCCTGCGAATGGACGAGGCGATGCACCCATTGACCCTGATTGCTGTCGGCTTATACGGAAAAACGCTGGCACCGCAGAACGGTGCACCGCTGCGCTTGGTGGTGCCATGGAAATACGGCTTCAAAAGCATCAAGTCTATCGTCAAAATTACCCTGACGGATAAGCAACCGCCAACTACCTGGAACCTGCTCGCTTCTAATGAGTACGGTTTCTACGCCAACGTGAATCCACAAGTGGATCACCCAAGATGGAGCCAGGCAAGTGAACGCTTTATTGGCGAGGGCAACCTGTTCAGCAGCCGTCGGCAACCGACCCTGCCATTCAATGGTTATGGCTCTGAAGTCGCGGGGCTTTATAAAGGAATGGATTTGAGGAAATTCTTTTAATGCAGAAACTGGCGCGCACCTTGCAAAGTATCCGGCTTAAGCCCGCTCACATTACTGCGTTAAAAACGCTGATTCATCTGGTGTCGATGGGCTTTCTGGCGATGCTGACTTTTCAGCTTCTGAACGGCCGGCTCGGAGCAGACCCTGTTCAGGGCCTGAGTCACTTTACGGGTAAAGCGGCGCTCAATACACTCTTTATCACTCTGCTGGTCTCCCCGCTTGCAAAACTATTGAAGCAAGGCGCGTTAGTCAAAGTGCGTCGGGTGCTCGGCCTTTACTGCTTTTCCTGGGCAGCCTTGCATCTTTTAGTCTACGTGCTGCTGGATCTGAATCTGGACTGGTCCTTGCTGGCCAGCGAAATAATCGAGCGCCCCTACCTGACCATAGGCGCAATATGCTGGTTAATTCTCTTTGCCCTTGCCATTACTTCCACCCAGAGGATGCAGAGAAAACTAGGCAAACGCTGGCAACAATTGCACTACTGGGTGTATCTGGTCGCTGTGCTTGCACCAGTTCATTACTACTGGTCGGTGAAATCCGGTATTGTGGAACCGGCACTCTATATTGCCGGGGCTTTGATGCTATTGAGTTTCAGGCGAAAAACCTTAAAACGGTGGTTGCCTAAGTTTCCTCAGCACACGCCTTCTGAAGAGAGATAACATCGTTCTGGCCGCTGACTGGCAGCCAGATCTGCGACCTTTACTCAACATTTAGTCACCACACGCTTGTCTGTTTCGACGCGGTGAGCACAGTAGAACACAGGATCACTCCCACAACTCTTCCTGCTTCAGGCTATTCAATGCCGAAAAACGGATATAATTTCAAACTAAACGCATAAGTTTGATACAGGTTCAGATTATTCAGGCACATAACCCTTTTCTGCTATGCGCTCTGGCAATATCATAGAGCGGTATACCCATTATCAATGTCGAGTCCGATCACGTGAGGTTAAGCTGTTTTTGATCAGTGAGTTAGTTGCCGTCAGTATCGAACAGTTTCAGGCTGACTGTTTACAGCTGTGTACCCAACATTACCCCACGGTGCATAACCGAGGCATGCGCGATCGCCATTTAGGCAGGCTGATGTGTCGGCGTATTCTGGCGACACTGGAAAAGGAGGGCATGACAGCCACGCTTGAACAAGTGGAATGCGATGATGTGATCATGCCTCCTGTCTTTCGGATACGGACCCGAGAAACAACCCTGTGGGTTATCGCGCACCGCCTTCAAAGCGCTAATCTGGCGCGGCGTTCAACGCTTTTCCAGGCTATCGGCCTGACGCTGGAGCAACTGACGCCAACCGGTGATCATCACTTATTGTTATTGTCTGATCATTGGTTTGACCGAAGCAAAGCCAGTAAACAACTTCCGTCCTGGTGGCTTGGTCAGATGCCGGCTAATATTCAGGGCTATCTGCAGGACGGCATCAAGCTGCTGCCCAGCGAATTGTCTTTAACAGGACAACTGCAGACTCAGTTTGATCTTTCTCAAGGTATTACTCAACTTCACCACCCACTCAAACGACTGCACACGAATACACCCTTGCATCGCTACGCGGTAATGACAGCCTACTACCCCAACATCCATACAATGAAAACTGGCTGATCAAAGATTCGCCTCAACCGCAGATGTGTCAGACAAAAACGCCAGCTCACTGAGCTGGCGTTTTTTGATTAGGGTGACCGAATTAAATCAGGCCCAGCTCTTTCAGACGCTCCATCAGGTAGCTGTCGGCGGTATGGCGCTCTGATAAAACAACGTCAGGTTTCGGGTGCAAGAAAAGTGGCAGAGAGATACGCGATTTCGTTTTATCTGCTCCTTCAGGATTGATCACACGGTGAGTCGTTGACGGGAAGTAACCGCCCGACGCTTCCTGAAGCATGTCACCAATGTTAATGATCAGGTTACCGAATTCACACGGCACATCCAGCCACTCGCCTGTTTTCGCTTTTACCTGAAGACCGGGCTCGTTGGCAGCGGGAAGCACAGTCAGCAAATTAATGTCTTCATGAGCACCGGCACGGATAGCGCCCAGCTCTTCCTCCCCTTTCAGAGGCGGGTAATGCAGAACACGGAGCAAAGTTTTGTCGCTGTTTTCAATCATGCTGGATAGCGACTGCGAATACAGTGCAGATACGTCAGCCGGTGAGTGCTTTTCCACCCAGGACAGCAAGGTCGCCGCCAGCGCATTGGCCTGGGCATAATAATTCTGCAATTCGTCTTTCAGCGTCTCAGGGCACTGGCCCCAAGGGTAATAATGAAAGAATTCTTTGATATCTCTTTGATTATGGCCTTTCGCGGTTTCAGAGATCTCTGGCGGAAAGAATCCATCTTGCGTTTCAGCGTTGAAACGAAAATCGTATTTATCTTCAGAGTCAAAAAACGCTTGCCAATTATGATAGATGGAGCTGACCAGCTCCTGCTGTAATGGGTGATTTTTCAGGACACCAAAACCCGTTTCGCGCAGTGATTCAACGAAACGCTCTTGAGCATCGTCAGCAGTAAAGTCAATGGCTTCTAATTTCATTATGTTCTTCTTTTACGGTAGGGCGTAGATTTATGCGTTATTCGCATCTTGTGACAAGGATTTTAGACCTTCAATACCGCCTGAACAACCCACAAGCCAAAGCCCGTAAGAAACAGAGTGTTGACTGAAAGAAACGATTGCCCAACCGATTGCGTTTAACTCAACGCTTTCATGAGCCGCAGAACGAAAAACCCTGCCGAAGCCTGTCTCTTGATCACATTTCCTGCTCAAGAGACAAGGCAAGGTGATACCCCTCAAGGATGGTTTGTAATCTAAACCATCCTTCCCATAACCGCTCCCAGCCAACAATCCCGGTTCGTTTGCTGTCATTCCAGCCTGCCAGTCGGCCTAAATTTAGGTATGCCCAATGCATACTTGGG
>NZ_JAKLTE010000019.1:0-90768 GCF_022014395.1 Photobacterium sp. WH77
TAGATTTATACATAATCATCTGATACTAAAGAAATTCTATGACATCACCATATAATGGCATCACTAAGATAAACGATATGATGTCTTATCTTTCGCTTTTGCATAAAGTTCTATGTAACTGATTCACATATGATTTCATCATTCATGTTCGTTGTATCATCAATCAGCGACAAGTGATTCGAAATAATAAAGCGATATTCTATAGTCTCAGGTCTGTTCATTTACAGCCGTTCAAATATGACTGAAAGACCACCGCCGATTCATCAACAATCACGTAAATTTCTTCATCAGACACGCTACCGCCCTTCACATTGAAGTGAATCGTATGATAGAAATTTGACGCTTATATATGATATTCAGATATGGCTGCTGTTTCACGCTTTGGTGTGTTTTGAGTTGCATATCTGTGCATTAGGGCAAGTTCTGCGGCGTGAAAAAAGGAGGCGGTGCCTCCTTGGGTAGGTGGAGTGTAAGCTGTTGACGGGGTTGGATTACTGCACCATGATGCTTTTCACCATACCGGCTTCGGCGTGGCCGGGGATGTTGCAGGCGAGCTCGACCTCTGGTTCACCGTGGAAGTGCCAGAGCAGGGTTTTGGCTTTACCCGGTTTTACCGTCACGGTTGAGCCGCTGTCGTGATCATGGCCGGTTGTCATGTTGCGCATCATTTCCCGGTGTTTGAGTTGTTCTTTCATTGAGCCGATGGAGAACTCATGGTCGATCTTGCCTGTGTTCATTACGACAAACTGCACGACATCGTTGGCTTCGATCTGCACGTCTTTCTTAAAGCGGATCTTCATGTCATCGGAGAGAATAACGTGAACCACTTTGTCGGGTTTGGCGCCTTTGGCGGGCATACCGACAGCAGACATGTCTTCCATGTTCATGCCATCCATTTTCATCCCTGAATGATCCATTTTACTGTGGTCCATTTTCGAATGATCCATCGAACCGTGGTCCATCGAGCCGTGGCCCATTTCATCCGCAAGGACAGGCGTCGAGGCCAGTGTCATGATAAGGGCGAGTACTGTTTTTTTCATCTGTATTTCCTTTGTGTTCAGCATAATTATTCTGATGTGTTTACCTTTGTGCCCTTCTCCCGCCGGGCAGGAGAAAGGCAAAGATAGTTAACGGTTTGATGTCACTTCGCGCTGCTTCCACAGCTTGAAAATGGCGGGCAGCACCAGCAAGGTGAGAAGCAAGGCTGACGCCATGCCGCCAATCATAGGTGCGGCAATACGCTGCATGACTTCCGATCCTGTGCCTGAGCCGTACATAATGGGAATCAAGCCAATGATGACTGTTAGAACTGTCATCATCACAGGGCGGACACGCAGCCCGGCCCCTTCCCGGATAGCGTCAGTCAGATCCTGTGGCTGCAGGTGATTCTGCTGCTCTTCTGCCTGTAATTTGCGCCAGTGCCAGGCCTGATTGAGATACACCAACATGATGACGCCAATCTCTACCGCCACGCCTGCCAATGCGATAAACCCGACGCCTACCGCAATCGAGAAGTTGTATTGCAGGAGATACATCAGCCAGACGCCACCCACCATTGCCAGCGGCAGGGTGGCCATAATGACCAGCACTTCCCCTACCCGCCGGAAGCTGAAATACAGCAGCAGCATAATGATCATCAGCGTAACAGGCGTAACCACACTGAGTTTTGCCTTAGCCCGTTCCATATATTCATACTGCCCGGACCAGGTCAGTGAATAACCGGCTGGCAACGACAGTTCGCGGGCCACAATCTCTCTGGCTTCGGCAACGTAAGAGCCCAGATCACGATCTTCAATATCCACAAACACCCAGCCGTTGGGGCGGGCATTTTCTGTTTTGATCATCGGCGGCCCGTCTTCGTAGCGAATATCGGCCACATCGGCGAGGGCAATCCGGGCGCCGTTAGGTGTGACCAGTGGCAGATTCTGCAGTTTCACCACGGAATCCCGATAGTCCTGCGGGTAGCGGACATTGATCGGATAACGCTCCAGCCCTTCAATGGTTTCGCCGACGTTCACACCGCCAATTGCAGAGGCAATCACCTGCTGAACGTCCTGGATGTTCAATCCGTAACGCGCGGCCTGGCGGCGCTTGATATCAATGGTGACATAGCGCCCGCCGGCAACCCGCTCGGCATAGACAGAAGCTGTGCCCGCTATCGCGTTGAGGATGGGCTCAATCTGCGCGCCGATGGTTTCTATTGTTTTCAGATCCGGCCCCGCAATTTTGATGCCTATCGGGGTTTTGATACCCGTTGCCAGCATATCGATGCGGGTTTTTATCGGCATCACCCAGGCATTGGTCAGGCCGGGAAACTGCACCAGATCGTCGAAGGTTTTGCGCAGCGATTCTGTCGTCACGCCCTCGCGCCACTGATCGCGCGGTTTGAGCTGAATCACGGTTTCTATCATAGTCAGCGGCGCGGGATCGGTCGCGGTTTCTGCCCGGCCAATCTTGCCCCACACGGTTTCCACTTCCGGCACGGTTTTGATCAGCTTGTTGGTTTGCTGCAGCAGCTCACGCGCCTTGCCAACGGAAATGCCAGGATAGGTGGTTGGCATGTACATCAGATCGCCCTCGTCCAGCGGCGGAATGAACTCACTGCCCATTCTGGCGGCCGGGTAGTAAGCCGAAGCCAGCAGCGCCAGTGCCACTACAATCACGGCTTTAGGATAAGCCAGACTGAGATTCAGCAACGGCCGGTACAGGGCCACCAGCCCGCGGTTGGCCGGGTTTTTGTGCTCAGGCAACACCTTACCGCGAATAAAGTAGCCCATCAGAACCGGAACCAGCGTGATCGCCAGTCCGGCGGCTGCGGCCATGGCATAGGTTTTTGTGTAAGCCAGCGGCGAGAACATCTTGCCTTCCTGGCCTTCCAGCGCAAACACAGGCACGAAGCTCAGGGTGATGATCAGCAAGGAGAAAAACAAAGGCGCACCGACTTCTTCTGCCGCTTTGCCGATCACCTGCCAGCGGTTCTGATCTGTCAGCGGTGTGCGCTCGATGTGCTTGTGCACATTTTCAATCATCACAATCGCGCCATCGACCATCGCCCCGATAGCAATCGCAATTCCGCCGAGCGACATGATATTGGCGTTGATCCCCTGCCAGTGCATGACGACAAAGGCCGCTAAAATACCGACCGGCAGACTGATAGCTATCACCAGTGAGGAGCGGATGTGGAACAGGAAGATGGCGCAAACAACCGCCACCACGATGAACTCTTCCGCCAGTTTCTGCCACAGATTCTCAACCGCGGCGTTAATCAGGGTTGAACGGTCATAAGTGGGCACTATCTCGACACCGTCCGGCAAGCTGCGCTGCAGTGCTGCCAGTTTGGCTTTCACCGCCTCAATTACCTGACTGGCGTTCTCGCCATAGCGCATCACAATCACACCGCCTACCGCTTCACCTACGCCGTTCAGCTCGGAAATGCCGCGTCGCATCTGCGGGCCAATGTTGATATCGGCGATATCTCCCAGCAGCAAGGGGGTGCCTTTGGCTGTGGTTTTCAGTGGCAACGCTTTCAGATCGTCAACACCGGTCAGGTAGCCGGTTGTTCTGACCATGTGCTCGGCTTCGGCCACTTCGATAACCGACGCGCCAACTTCCTGATTACCACTCTGAATGGCGTTGTTAACCTGCTGAAGCGTCAACCCGTAAGCGCGCAGCTTGGCTGGATCTATCTGCACCTGATACTGCTTCACCATGCCACCGACTGTGGCCACTTCCGACACCCCATTGACGGTTTGCAGTTCATACTTCAGAAACCAGTCCTGCAGACTGCGCAGCTCAGCCAGATCGTGCTGGCCGGTTTTATCCTGCAGCACATAACTGTATACCCAGCCAACGCCGGTCGCATCCGGGCCCAGGGTCGGTTTCGCGTTCGCCGGCAGCTTAGGCGCAACCTGGCTGAGGTATTCCAGCACCCGGGAACGTGCCCAGTACATGTCGGTATCATCGTTGAAAATGATATAAACGTACGAGTCGCCAAAGAAGGAATAGCCACGGACCGTATCGGCACCCGGCACTGCCAGCATGGCGGTGGTCAGCGGATACGTCACCTGATCTTCCACCACTTGCGGTGCCTGTCCCGGGTAGCTGGTTTTGATGATCACCTGTACATCGGATAAATCCGGCAGTGCATCGACCGGGGTATTTTTAACGCTGTACAGGCCCGCCAATGTCAGGAACAGGGCCGCTATCAGCACCAGAAAACGGTTGTGGAGTGACCAGCGAATAATGGCAGCTATCATTGCTCACCCCCGGCCGCATTCAGTTGTTTCAGGCTGTACTCACTGCCGTTGCGGACAATCAGAAAGCGGACGGTTTGTCCTTCTGTAAACGCAGACAGATCGATACTGTCATCGACGGTGAAGTTCATTTCGCCCGGCTGCCATTGCCATTCGGGCACCGCTGAATGTGACAGAGTGATCATCCCGAAATCCGCCATCAGCATTGTAATATCACCTTTTACCCAGATTTCCCGGGCAGCAGGCTGATCCTTGACGTTGAAATCCACCACCTGATACTGGCCGGATTCTAGTTTGGTAATTTCGAAATCCAGTGTCTGTCCCGTCTTCAGCGGTGCCATTTCCAGGCTTTCAGCCAGAGTGAAATTCATCACCATGCCCGGCCAGTCCCATTCCGGTACAGGCTGATGGTTTATCGTCAGCATCTTGTGATCGGCCATCACCTCGGTAATTTCACCGGTTGCCCAGACTGTGGCTTGTTCAGGTTCAACACCGTTGATGCGTGCCAGATCTGCCGACTGACTGGATTCTGAGTCCAGCAAGAAATGTGCAGAGGTCACAACACTGTCCTGCAGGCTTAATCCCTGCAGGACTTCAATCTGTTCTGCCGCCTGGCGGCCCACTTCTATCCGGGCAGAGCGATATTTCCCCTCACCTTCTGACAACACCACGCGCGTCATACCGCCGGAGCGAATCACCGCAGAGGCCGGAATCGTCATCACCGCTTTGTCTGTCTCGGGCTCCAGCACGATGTTGGCAAACATATTGGGTTTGAGTTCGCCCGCTGCATTGTTGAAATTCAGCCGCATCCGCAGAGTACGGGTAGCTGGGTCAAGAATGGGATAGACATAATCCACACGCCCCTGCCACGCTTTGCCCGGCAGGGCATCCAGCGTCATGGTGGCTTTACTGCCTGTTTTTATCCAATGCGCCTGGCGTTCAAACACCTCGGCATCGACCCAGACAGTATTCAAGGGCCCTGCGCTGATCACCGACTGCGCCGGTGACAGATACGCCCCTTCACGGACATTCAGGCTGGCGATCACCCCGTCTGCCGGGGCCTTCACTTTCACTGTTTGTACCGCTTTGCCACTTCTGGCGATGGCCTGAATTTGTGCCTTATCAACTCCCAGCGACACCAAGCGCTCATAGGCGCCTTTAATCAGGCCATCACGTTTAGTGCGGTATGCATTCAATAGCTCTTCCTGGGCTTTGACCAGTTCCGGTGAATACAGGGTGAAGAGTACATCTCCTTGCTTCACCTGCTCACCAACCGCATTGATGTAAAGGTTCTCCACCCAGCCGCTGACACGCACGTTGGTTTGCCACAAGTGCCTTTCATCAAAAGCGACATACCCGACGGTTTCAATTCTGGGCGACAGTGGCTGGACAGACACCGCAGCCGTTTTCACGCCAAGGTTGTTTTCCACCGCCGGATCAATACGTACCGTGCCCGGTTTACTTTTCGAACCGCCTTGGTCTTCTTCATAAACCGGGATCAAATCCATCCCCATCGGCGACTTTCCCGGCTGATCTCGCCGGTAGTTGGGGTCCATAGGTGCCACCCAGTACAGTGGGGCTTTGGGTGTATCCGCTGATGAGTCGCTGTTATTGGCTGACAGAGCCTGGCTGCTGAGGTATTGACTGCCCACATAGCCGATTGCGCTTCCAATCAGCAGCGCCAGCACAGTAATTGTTATTGTTTTCATTCTTATTTTCCTTGGTCTGTCAGTGATGGGGCGAGAGTTTGCAAGGCTTGACCACCCAGCAAAAATGCCAGCGTACTGCTGGTCTGGCTGAAATCGGCCGTCAAACGTGCCAACTCCAGTTCAAGTGCCAGTTCATCGCTGGCCGCATTGATCACATCACTGAACTGCGCGGTGTTATTCTGATAGCCGCGTTCCACGGCTTTGGTCCTTTCTTTCGCCTGCGGCAGCAAGCTGTTCTGATAACGTTCCAGCCGCTCTGCCTGGCTCTGTCTGTCAGCCAGCAAGGCATTCACCCTGGCGTTCATCTGAGCAAGGAGCAGGTCTTTCTGAGATTTGGCTGCGCCAACCTGATAATGCGCAGCAGCGCGGTTTCTGTCCTGCCGGTTGTCCGTAAACAGCGGAAGATCCACCGTCAGATAAGCACTGAGCAGATCTGAAGCCGGTTCGCCTCGCATATTATTGGCCTGCCGGTAGCCGTACATGACTTCCACGGCAAACTGAGGCTTGTAAGCTTCGCCAGCGATATCTGCCTGAGTCTGACTGGCTGAAATCGCCGCTTCAGTCATTGCCACCATGGGGTGCTGAGCCAGCAAAGAGTAAAACTGACTCGTGCCATTGTGCGACTTCAGCACAGCGTCCAGCGCTGCCCTGTCAAGTTGATAACCGGCAGCCAGTGAAGCATTCGCCGACAACCAGTCTGCCCCCAGCCATTCGGACATCTGCGACATCAATTTACGCTGGCTCTGCCGGTTGGCCTGAAGTTTATCGTCCAGCCGACTCACCTGAAGCTGGGCCTGAAGCAGGTCCTGGCTTTCACTTTTGCCAATCGCGTAATTGGTCTGGATAAAACCGGCCATTTCCGACATCAGGCGCTGATTTTCCCTTAACACGCGTTCAGCATATTGCTGATAGCCCAATTCAAGCCACAGTTGGGTAATACTGTTGGCGACCTCCCTTTGCCGGGCCTGAATTTGCCAGTCCACGCCTTCCGCTTGCTGACGCACTTTTCTGGCCTGCAGTTCAAGCGTGTCTCCGCGCTCGAACTGCTGCATCAGCCCGACTGAAATATTGGTCATGGGATCGTCATCAAACTGAAAGCTGTCCACAGGCAAGCCGCCGACACCGACTTTCAGTTTGGGATCCATTTGAGTGGCACTGGCGACGGCCGTTTCACGTAACGCACTGGACTGCGCAGCGAGCTGCGCCTGACTGGCGTCATTGCGTACAGCCAGCGCGATCAAGGTTTGTAACGATGCTGGCTGAGCTTCCTTGTGGGCGGAGACGGCCAGCGTCTCTGCTGCCCAGACCGGAAACTGCCATGCCGGGTACAGCCAGGCGGCACTGAGACTCAGCGCCAAAGCATGCATATGTTTTTTCACCATAACATCCATTCTGTTTGCTGCCGGAAAGCGGCAGAAAAACGATACTCACCGTCAGTTCACGGTGAGACAACTTACGAAGAATGGATTCAGGCGATGGGAGGACGGTAAAGGGACTGGGAAGTGTAAACCACAGAAACAACGCTCTCTGCTGGTCTCAAAGCTAACTGGCTCTTAAGAGGAAAAGGCTGATGCTGGACGGGCAGCACAAAAGCTGTACTACAAGTTGCGGTACAACAGGTGTGAGCCATGGTCATATCATGATCGCAACCGGGTGGCATCTGCACGCTGTGTGCTGAGTGCTCATTGTCAGCCGTGTGAGACATACCAGCACAGTGATGTTCAGCCATTACCATGCTGTCACTTATCATACTGAAGGTCATTAAAGGCGTGCTATTGACCACACTCGATACAACCAGTACCAGTGAAGTCAATAAGGTTAACCAGATTGTCCGACGTGATTTCCGACGCATAACCAGCCTATGAATATCTGAACGCCTACACCCTAAAGCTTTCCCTTAGGGGAAGGTCAATACTGATGGACTCCTCTATTAAAAAAATGATACCTGTGACAAGAAAAGTCAATCATGCAACACGGCTACTACGCCCTTTTCTCGTGCATTCTTACCCTTGCAACAAATACCGCGCCAGCCTGGTCATACTAAAGAGAGTGTTGTTACGGAATTCAACTGATGCGCAGATGGTCGGTTCCTACCTGGATACTTGTCGCTACAGGGCTGCTGCTCAATATCGTCTCGGCATTGATGACCAACTTTTATATCGACGGTGCCACGGTTGATGCCAACCAGCTCATTCAGCAGCAATACAATAATGAAAAGCTCATCAGCCTGACCTGGCAGCAGATTGAAGGGATAGAACGAAAGCGGGAGTTAGTGCTGAACCTAGTGTCGCTCAGTGAGCTAAGCGGCTCGCCACTTCCCACCCCGGTTCAGCAGGAAATACAAGATCAACTGGCACCATTACACAATGCGACATTTTCCGGTCTGGCAACAGACAAGCTGACAGGACTCATGGCTGCCTTCAATACCGAACAGGAACTGCTCAGAGAAAAGATCAATCAGCTC
The DNA here is from genome assembly GCF_022014395.1 of Photobacterium sp. WH77. Classification (NCBI taxonomy): domain Bacteria; kingdom Pseudomonadati; phylum Pseudomonadota; class Gammaproteobacteria; order Vibrionales; family Vibrionaceae; genus Photobacterium; species Photobacterium sp. WH77. The sequence goes on from NZ_JAKLTE010000019.1 coordinate 8,427, forward strand.
TTTATCGATAATCTCTCACTGGCCGATAAGCACACCCGCCTGATGGCGCACATCTCCGGTTTGAGAAACCTCGCGCTATTTCTGCAGATCATCGGGCTGGCGCTGATTTTAGCCAGAGATCTCAGCCGTCGGCAGGATCTGTCCCGATAGCATAAAGCCTGCCCGCCGATGAGGCAGACAGGCTTTACGATCAATCAGCTTCAGCTTAACCAGATCCTCAGCTCAGCCAGAGCCTTGCCAGCAAGCCCGGCGGTGTGGTGATGCCACTGGTGATAAAGGTAACCTTACCATCACGGACGATAAACACAGTCGGCGTAAACGCCACACCCCATTCACGACCCAGCACATTTTTTTCGTCATTAACATTCTGAAAATCCAGCCCTTTATTGGCAAAATACTGCTGCAGTTTTTGATCAGAACCGGACGACAGAGAAATCCCGATCGTTGGATAATACTGACTCAGCCAGTTAACACTCGGGGTGACAAAACGGCACACGCCGCACCAGGTTGCCCAGAAATACACTATCACAGGCTGCTCTTTACTGAGCGCGGCAATATCAACCGACTCACCCTGTATGTCGAGCGCTTTCAGGGTAAAAGGTGCGTCATCCGGTACGGACTGACTTCGCCAGAGATCGACCCCCACTGAAACCACAGTCAGCAGCACAGTAAAAAAGAGGATTTCTCTCAGCCACTTTTTCCACTTCCCCGCGTGCCTTTTATGCTCTTCACTCATTGGCTTATCCTCCCTGAGCCTGTTGAATAGCAAGCATTACATCCTCGCTGGTGTAAATCACAGGTAACGCAATACCCTGAGGGGCACCCGGGCCGTAGACGATATTAAATGGCACGCCGAACCGGCCATTGGCCTGTAAATAGGCGGTCACTGCATCATTAGGAATTGTCCAGTCTCCCTGCATACGCACCAGACCGGGTTGCTGAATCGCGTCGTAAACTGGCTGCTGCAGCAGTACGCGAACCTTGTTGGCTTTACAGGTGATACACCAGTCTGCGGTCACATCCACGAACACGGTTTTTCCCTGCGCAACCTGCTTACTGATATCAGCAGCAATCAGCGGCTGCCAGCTTGGCTCCGGCGGCAAAGGTGTCGCCCACTCTTCAGCCGTCAGACTGGCTGCGAGCAGGGCAACAGCGCTGAACAGCAGAAACACGCTGCCCAGCACACCCACAGGCTTGCCGCCAAACACTTTAACGGATCGCCACACAATCAGGCTCACACCCGCAATACCTGCCAGCCACAGCGACCAGATCGGCCAGTGTGGGGCCAGCAGAGTCAGCAGCCATAGCGTTGTCGCCAGCATCATTATCCCGAACAGGACTTTCATTTTGCCCATCCAGACACCCGGCTTAGGTAACCATCGCACCATAAACGGGAACAATGCGATAGCTATCCAGGGCAGTGCCATCCCCAGCCCCAGGCCGGTAAAGATCACGGCCAGATTGCCGATACTGCCCGCCAGAGCGAAGGCGACCGCCGTACCGAGAAACGGCGCAGAACAGGGCGTTGCAAGAAAGGTGGCAAACATACCTTGTGCATAATGCCCGGCATAGCCTTTGCCACCTTTGGTGCCCAGCCAGGTACTGATGCCCGATGGCAGGCTGATGGTGAACAGCCCCAGCATATTGGCACCAAACATGAAGGTCACCAGTACCATCACGGCAAGAAAGGCCCCGCTCTGGAACTGTATCCCCCAGCCGATAGCCTGTCCGGACAGCTTCAGCGCCACCAGTGCCAGTGCAATCAGCCAGAATGCGCTGATGATCCCGCCGGCTGAGGCCAGAAACTGCAGTCGGATCTGTTGCTTTTCCTGCTTCTCGGCCGTCAGCACGGTGGAGAGTTTCATGCCCAGCACCGGCAGCACGCACGGCATGATATTGAGGATCAGTCCGCCCAGCAGCGCCAGACCGAACATGACCAGTAGGCTATGACCTGCCTGACCGGTAACGATACCGCTTTGCACCTGTAGGCTGTGTTCAGACAACACCGCATCGTCTGTCACTGTGACCGTGAGCGCTTGCTGGGCGAGATCCGGCTGACCGAACCAGCTCGACACGCTTATCTGCGCCGTCAGGGTTTCCCCCTCAATACTGATGTCCGGACGTGAGAAATGGCTGTCTTTAACGGCGTCGGAATCACCATCAATAAACAGATCAGGTTTGACCCAGCCCTGTTCGTTGCTCAAAACTACCTGCAGTTTGCTTTGCTCTGCATCCCAGATCGCTGACTTGATCTCAGCCAGCGAAGAGGCTTGCGGCACAGTGCTTAACGCTTGTGCATAGCGGCGCATATCAGTTTCTGAAGGCGTCAGCTCTGAGGGAATAAAGGACAAATCGATCGGATAATCGGTGATCACACAAACCGTCGAGCACGAAGACAGGCTGAGAGTAGCCAGCAGAATCACAGGCTGAGAAAAATCCTCCACCTTGATGGTCATCGGAAAAATAACATCCTCAGCATAGCCTATGGTTTCCACACCGAGTACGTCATACCTTTGCGGTACAGGCCACTGCCAGTCCAGTTCGGCAATATTCGCCGAATCCTGCCAGTTCATACTGGGTGCCACGCCCCCTTCGCCGGGTGATCGCCAGTAGGTTTTCCAGCCCTGTTGCAAGCGCACTTCCAGGTAACCGGCCACTGTGCCATTGACAGCATCTGTCTGTCCGGTTAACACAAAGCGTGTTTCAACCGGCGGATGATTGGGGTCACTCAGCCAGCCCGTGCTGACGACTGATGCCTGGGCCACAGACATAAATAACAGGCACAGCCATAACCCGCTGCTTGTCAGCCATTTGATAGTCAATCGTAAATTTTTTTGCATTGTCTTTCCTAAGTAATAAACACACAGATTTTTTGGCATCACGCCAGATGCTATGTGTTTTATTCCCGGAAAATACAAAGTGTCAGATGAATGCGCCTTTTAGGGACTTTAGGCTCACGAGACGGAGGCGGAGAGAGACAGCCAGCGCCTAACAAGCCAGCAAGCAACAGTGTCAGTAGCAGAATGGGGATCAGGAAGAGAGTATCAAGCTGCTGATATTTCACCTGTAGCAGTTGTTCCGACAAATCACACTCAGAGGAATCTGCCGACGCTTCAGGCTCAGCCAGTTCACTGACAGAGAAGATTTGCACAACCTCAACAGGTTGATTCGGACAGAGCGCCAGCAGAGCCGTGTTTTTCGACAGACACACAAACACCACCCAGACCGTTAACAGTAACGCCCAGTGTGCTAAGAATTGTCGTCGGAAAAAATACTGCATGATTGCCCGTCTGTCTCGTACCCTGACCCGTGAAAATCTGATGCGCTGACTTAGGTTTCAGCATCAGCCACAGGAAAATACCACGAAACTGCGTCAGGGTAACCCACAGAATGTTACCAGGCATGTCCGGCTGCTGCTTACATCGCCATATGGCCCATTCCGTTCTCTTCTTTTGGGTTATTGCCGTATTCATTCGGGCCGGGCTGGCCCGCTCTGGCAAAGAAAAAGAGCAGAATGACGAAGCCCAAGACCGGGATCAGGCTCAGTAACATCCACCAGCCTGATTTGCCGATGTCATGCAAGCGTCGAACCCCTACCGCGACAGAAGGAATCAGTACTGCCAGCGAATACACACCGCCCAGTAAGCCTGTCCCCTCGCCCGCACCCGGAGTATTGAGAAGATTATCTGCTATGCCCAGCGCCAGAGTAACGACCAGGTTGATCAAAAAGAAATACCAGTACTCCTGTCGCTGCGCGCGACCTGAGAAAACCGCGTACTTTCTGAGTGCGTACAAATACCAGTTCATGCTCAATCCCTTGGGTTGGAGGCTGTCAGGTAAATTTCTGCAGGTGACCAGAGTCAGTTACACTCAAGTATAGATTCAGATCACAAATTTATGGTTTTTCTCTTCTGATAATAAGGAAAGCGATAGGGTTCACACCCTGTTAACAGAAATGCCGCTGAGCACCGAAAGCTGAGATCAAGAGCAAAGTCTGTTTGCTGTTACGCGCTACACTCAAAGTATCTTCATGATTCATAAATAAAAGCATCAGACTTTTTCACTTTTCGTCTACGAGCAAGGGCAACTATGACGGACAACTACCAGCAGCTGATCCAGCAGCTTGGCACCCTACTTAATGCCGAGCAGATCATCACAGATGAAGCCAAGCGCCTCGCCTACGGCACCGATGCCAGCTTCTATCGCCTGATCCCTAAGATAGTGCTTCGCCTGCACAACCAGAATCAGGTCATTGAGGTTATTCGCGCCTGCGCCGAGCTGGATATTCCCTACACCTACCGCGCCGCAGGCACCAGCCTGTCGGGACAGGCAGTCTCCGATTCGGTACTGATCACCCTGAGCGATCAGTGGCGAGGCCATCTCATTGAAGACAACGGGCTGAAAATTACCCTGCAACCCGGTGTTATCGGCGCGGATGCTAACCGCTATCTGGCCCCTTACGGACGCAAGATCGGGCCGGATCCCGCTTCGATCAACACCTGCAAAATTGGCGGGATCGCGGCCAACAATGCCAGTGGTATGTGCTGCGGTACGGCACAAAACTCCTATCGCACTGTAGATGGGATGACAGTTATTCTGACCGATGGCACGGTACTGAACACCCGCGATGAAGAGAGTAAAGCCGCATTCCGCCGCAGCCATGCCTCATTACTCGGCGATTTGTCTGAACTGAAGAATGACGTCGACACTCACCCGGCACTGAAAGATAAAATTCAGCATAAGTACCGGCTGAAAAACACCACAGGTTACGCGCTGAATGCACTGACCGATTTCAGTGATCCTATTGATATTCTTGAACATCTGATGATCGGCTCGGAAGGCACGCTGGCCTTTATCTCCGACATCACTTACAAGACGGTTATCGAGCACCCTCACAAAGCCTCTGCTTTGCTGGTTTTCAGTAATATTGAGCACGCAAGTGAAGCGACCACAGTACTGGCCACCATCCCTGTCTCCGCCGTCGAAATGATGGACGGTCGCGCGATGCGCTCCGTTGCCAATAAAGCCGGAATGCCCGATTTTATCGCCCATCTGGATCTGGAAGCCGCCGCCTTGCTGGTTGAAAGCCGGGCAGGTACGCGCGACGAACTGCTCAGTCAGTGCGACGCCATCATGGCCAGTTTGTCGGCGTTTACCATTATCGAATCTGTGCCATTCACCTCTGAGCCGGCCACTGTCAATACACTGTGGGCGATCCGCAAAGGCATGTTCCCCGCCGTGGGAGCGGTACGGGAAACCGGTACCACTGTCATCATTGAAGATGTCGCCTTCCCTGTCGCAGATCTGGCTAAAGGCGTTCGTGATCTACAGGCCTTGTTTGCGCAGTTCCGGTATCACGAAGCCATCATTTTTGGCCATGCGCTGGAAGGTAATCTGCACTTTGTGTTCACCCAGGGGTTTGATGCTCAGAGTGAAATCGACCGTTACGGTGCCTTTATGGATGCCGTCGCCGAGTTGGTGGCCGTCAAGTATCATGGCTCGCTGAAAGCCGAACATGGCACCGGCCGCAACATGGCGCCTTATGTCGAGCTGGAATGGGGCAAAGAAGGCTACCAGCTGATGCAGCGCATCAAGCGGCTGTTCGATCCGCAAGGGCTGCTGAATCCTGGGGTGATCATCAATGACGATCCGCACGCCCATCTTCGTCACCTGAAACCCATGCCTGCGGCCGACGAACTGGTGGATCGCTGTATTGAGTGTGGCTTCTGTGAACCTGTCTGTCCGTCGCGGACGCTGTCTTTATCCCCGCGTCAGCGCATTGTGTTATACCGCGAGCTGCAGCATCGCCATCGCAGCGGAGACGCAGTCGGCGCAAAAGCACTGGAATCTGTCTTTCAGTATCAGGGCGTTGACACCTGTGCGGCCACAGGGTTGTGTGCCGATCGCTGCCCGGTGGGCATTAACACAGGGGATCTCATCAAAAAACTGCGTACCGACAAGTATCAGCGCTTTGCGCCGATTGCGCGCTGGACCGCCGATCACTTCGCCACCACTACCCGCTTAGTGAAAACCGGTCTTGGCGTGGCGCAGTCTGCCCAGTCTCTGCTTGGTGAGCACAGAATGACAGCGATCAGCAACGCAACCAGACGCTGGAGCCACAACAGTACACCACAGTGGCTGCCAGAATTACCGGCAGCCAATCACCATCAGTTAATTGAAACTGCCGGCAGCAGCCCGGCACACGGCGAGAAAAAAGTGGTATACCTGCCTTCCTGTGCCAGCCGCACTATGGGTCAGCAACCAGATAACCCGGATCAGCGCCCGCTCACAGAAGTGACACTGTCACTGATTTCAAAAGCAGGGTTTGATGTTGTTATCCCTCAGGCGGTAAACGATCTCTGCTGCGGTATGCCCTACGACAGCAAAGGGATGACAGAGCCTGCGGCGCAAAAAAGCCAGCAACTCGAAGACGCGCTCTGGCAAGCCAGTGAACAGGGCAAATACCCGATTCTGATTGATGCCAGCCCCTGCGCCAAACGCAGTGTGGAAAGTTTCAGCCGGCTGATGAATATTGTCGAGCCTGTTGGGCTGGTACTGCATTATCTGTTGCCACATCTGGAACTGAAACGTCTGCATGAGACTGTGATGCTGCATATCACGTGCAGCAGCCGCAAAATGGGGCTAGAAGATGACATGCTGGAACTGGCCAAAGCCTGTGTCAGCACTGTGATAGTGCCGGAGCACATTCAGTGCTGTGGCTGGGCGGGCGATAAAGGATTTAGTATCCCTGAGCTTAACGCCGCCTCGCTGGAACCATTGAAGGCTCAGATTCCGCCAGACTGCCGACGTGGTTTCAGCAACAGCCGTACCTGCGAAATCGGCCTCTCGCATCACAGTGGTGTGCCTTATCAGTCGATCTTGTATCTGGTGGATGAAGTCGCCCGTTAGTACACAGCGTTAGTACACAACCGTTAGTACACAAAGGGTGAATACGCAATGAGTCACGGGCCAGTGAGTACACTGGCCTGCAATATTGTTATCTCGTGCTCAGATCTCAGCATTAAGACAGAAAAAGCAAACCGCTGACACTACTATAAATAGGCCTTTAGGTCTTACACAGTACGAAAAAACCCGCCAGTAATTTTATTGGCGGGTTTCTTATTTTTTATTAACTTTCAATACGTTGTTCTATTGCTGCTTCTTTTAGCTGGCCTTGATGCTGTGACCTTCACTCGCATTGGCTACCTGAAAAAAGCTGACCTGCTCAACCACTTCCTGGCTGACACGGTGCATGTCATCGCTGCATTGTACCGTTTCAGAGGCGATAGACGAGGTCTTATCCGACAACGCCTGCACCGTATGAATATTCTGGCTGATATCGGCGGCAACCGCGCTCTGCTCTTCCGCTGCCGTCGCAATCTGCTGAGTCTGCTCATTAACCTGATTGATCATGTTCATGATGTCTGCCAGTAACTGATTGGTTTCAGACATCCTCGCTTCGGCCTGATCGGCTTCTGTGGTGCTGTCTGCCATCATGTCAACCGCGCTGCTGCAGGCTTGTTGCAGCTGAGCCAGCATCTGCTCAATTTCGTTGACAGAAGTTTGTGAGCGCTGCGCCAGGCCGCGCACTTCATCGGCCACAACAGCAAAGCCCCGTCCCTGTTCACCGGCCCGGGCTGCTTCAATCGCCGCGTTCAGGGCCAGCAGGTTGGTCTGTTCAGCAATACCGCGTATCACTTCCAGAATACTTTCAATCTTGCGGGATTCGCCATGCAGCTCATTAACGACGCCCGAGGTATCTTGCAAGGTAGCAACCAGCCGCTGAACCACAGACTGGGTGTGCTCAGAAGATTCAATGCCCCTTTCCGCCAGTCCCATCATCTGATCAGATGCTCTGGCTGAATCTGAGGTATTGACCGCAATACTCTTACTGGTTGTCGAGAGCTCTTCAATCGCCGTCACGGCCTGAATGGTATGCTCTGATACCTCACCCGCCGCAACCTGAATATTGTTATTGGCATCTTGTAAAATACGGCTGTTCTCGGTCACCAGTGTGCTGGAACGCACTATGCCTGCAACAGTACTGTTCAGACGGTTGACTGTGCTGTCAATCGCGCTGCTCAGCTGGGCCACTTCGTCTGTCCCTTTAACATTGGACAGCACATCCAGATGGCCGCTGGCCAGGGCTTCGGCTGTTGCCTTAACCCGGCTGATCCCGCCAACCAGACCTCGCGCAATCCAGTGGCTCAATACAAACGCAATCAGCACCGACAGGATAATGGAGATATAAAAGACAGTATTAGCGGTTTTAATTGACTGCAAGGTATCCTGATTGGCCTGAATCGCCATCTGAGCGCTGGCCTGCTGGATTTTATCGAACTGCAGATTCAGGGCTTCATAGCTGTCAACAAAGGCTCTGAATACTGGATAAGGTGCCTGATGGTTAGGTGCTGATTCCATATCCGACACAAACTGAAGTGTATTGGCCTGGTAGGTCGATAACTTTTGCTCAAAGTCCGCCAACATCTGAGGGTCACCGTTGTAGTCTTGCTTCAGCTCTTTCACCAGTTCCGGGGTGATCGCACTGTTTTTATCGACAATCGCATTAAATTCAGGCACTTGTTCATACAACCCCAGAAGGTACACCACCTGCAGCCCCCTGACATTACCGATAATATCGGCCTGCGCCTGGCGAATCTGGCTGATCAATTGCGACACTTTATAGTTATGCTGGTAAAACTCACTGAAATTACTGCCAATACGGTCATTAGCTGATTTAATGAATAACATTGCAATCACGAACATCAGTGAGACTGCACCACCTAAAACCAAAATTTTATTGCGGATTGAGAAATGACTAAGCTGCATTGACGCGCCCCAAACAACGATTTGATGTAATTTTGTCCTCACTATTCACAAAAAGAAAAATAAAGGCAAATAAATGCCACAAGGGAATGACAGAATGCTACTCAAGCTCAAATTTTTGCATAAATAGTACAAATATATTTAATTCTGACTTGCAAGTCAGTAAAACTCCTGCCTGAAAAATTTCATGCCCGAAGAATAAATATTCGCTGTTCAGGCAAAGAAAAAGCCGCAGGTTCTGCGGCTGGATGAGATTGGGTTATGAGCTGAGATTCTGCCGTTGATTCTGCCGTTTACGGCGGCGTATCATGGCAATGCCGGCCAGCACTGTACCCAGAATGGCAACACTGGCAGGTTCTGGTACCGGCACCTCAGTCAATGCAGAAATATTAGCCTGAATGAAAGCCTGATTGGTGCTTTGCTCAACGGTTTCAAACCGATCAGCAAATAGACCGTTGACCAGAAAACCCTGAATGTTCACCGTATACTGGATGCCGTTTATGGTAGTGACATCCGTGAACTGCGAGGTGGATACCGTAATGATGTCCGCACAGCCGTTCACGTTTACCCCAACGCCATTCGCTTCCCCGTTCGCGCAGGGATCCGCGCTGTTGCTGGTCTCGTTATGGGTAAAGTTAAACACAAACTGCACATCCACCGGCGTTCCGCCGTCAATAGACACTGTCGTGCTCAATTGCAAATCGACACTTTGCAGGCTGGCACCTGAGCTCAGAATGACATTATTTAAATGGGTAAAAGTCCCCAGCTGAAAATCATCGCTGGTGCCGGTATCAGTATCAAACGTGGTGTCAAAGCTGGCTGCAGAGGCAAAATCATAGCCGCTCTGCGGACCCGAAGACGGCGATGGCAGCCCCCAGCGTAACATAGGGTTATCCGTCGCATTGCCGATTGTCATTGGCTGACCACTGCCGGTATCTGCCACCGCGTTAACCCAGGAACCCGTAAATGCGCCAAACTCAACAGTGACTAATGCGGCATTGACATGGGCACTTGCCAACATCGCCAGACTGAACATCGTTATTTTTGTCACAGGTTTCATTACACACCCCCAACCCAACTTTATTGTCGTTTTTGTGTTCGTGCAGGAGTGCTTCAAGTTCTGTGCCATCGCAGCCTGAACGAAAAACAGCGCAGTAACGGAAGCGGAACTTTTCAGGAAATGACCTCAGTAAATCAAGGCTATAGAGCTCACCAAGCTGTGTGGGGATTCTCCGGGTAATTTTGCGTTTTTTTCATACCTGTCTGCCCAGAACCCTTTACGTCTTGCTGTGTAAAAAAAGGTGACACCGGGATACCTGACCCTGATCTGCCATGGCAGACCCGCGGCTCAAGTGAGAAATGCCTTCCAGAATTCATCATGCAGTCAGGCATCATTTATACCTCATGAGTATTATTGATAGCCTTTCATCAGTCTACGATTTCACATTAACTGCAATTATTGATGTATATCAGCCACTTAGTTTCATCTTCATAGAGTGTTCAACAAACTGCAACAAACCTGTCATAAAACTCTCCTAACCTGTGCCTCGTTCGTTAAACAACTGATTGGCAATTCCGCCAAATTCGAAAGGATATGGAAAAATGAAAGCAAAGGTTATCGGTGCTATCACACTGGCTGGCTCAATGATGTTTAACCCGGCTATGGCGGCTGAAACAATTTCTGTTGTAGGCTCTTCTTCTGTAACGCCATTGATGGAAGTATTCGGCGAGACTTACGCAAAATCCCATGATGTTGTGGTTGAGGTTCAGGGACCGGGTTCTTCTGCCGGTATCCGCACTGCCCACGACGGTTCTGCAGATCTGGGTATGAGCTCCCGTGATCTGAAATCATCTGAAAAAGCGTCTGACATTACCGAAGTGGTGATTGCCCGTGACGGTATCGCTGTTGTTATCCACAATTCAAACCCGGTAAAAGACCTGAGCAAAGAGCAGGTTGCTCAAATTTATAAAGGCGAAATCACCAACTGGAAACAAGTAGGCGGTGAAGACAAGCCTATCGTTGTGGCTACCCGTGATACCGCCTCAGGCACCCGCGGTGCATTCGAAGATATCATGTCTCTGAAGCGCAAAGTCAACGGTAAAACCGTTACTGCTATCTCTCAGCGTGCACAGGTTGCCAGCGGTAACGGTCAGCTGAAAACCATGGTTGCCAGCAACCCGTTCTCTATCGGTTACATTTCTCTGAGCTCTGTAGACGACTCTGTGAAAGCGCTGTCTATCGAAGGGCACACGCCATCGGTTGAAGCGATTAAAGCCGGTGATTACAGCGTACAACGCCCATTCCTGGTGGTTTACAAAGACGGTCGCCCTTCTAAAGCCGCTCTGGATTTCCTGAGCTGGATGAAAACCGCTGACGCACAAAAAATCGTTTCTGAGCAAGGTTTGATTTCAACTCACTAATTTGCAATACCTTTCCGGCCTGATATGCAGGCCGGATATTTCGATTTCTCAGTACCTGAAGTTTTTGGTTCAGCGTCTGGAGTAATGCAAAATGACCATCGCGAACAATATTGAGAACACGCAGAAGAAGCCTCAGCTTGCTGCTGCAAATAAAATTGACTGGCGTGAACTCTTTTTCAAATACCTTTTCCTAGCTAGTGCTGTCATTGGGATTTTATCGCTGATCACCATCGGCTATTTCATTTTCCGTGAAGGCTATGCGGCTTTCGCTGAAGCCGGTTTCTCTGGCATTGTGCTGGGTGACGAATGGTTACCACCTGCCTTGTTCGGCATCTTCCCTATGATCGTCGCTTCTGTGGTTTCTACCGCAGGTGCTGTGATTGTCGGTGTGCCGATTGGTGTGATGACCGCGATTTTTATCGCTGAAGTGGCTCCCAAGCGCCTGGCCGACATCATTCGCCCTATGGTTGAACTGCTGGCGGGTATCCCCTCTGTGGTTTACGGTTTCTTCGGTCTGGTGATTATCGTTCCTCTGATCCAGAACGTATTTAATGTACCGGCGGGTAACACGGTGCTGGCGGGTATCATAGTACTGGCAGTCATGATTCTGCCCACAGTGATCACTGTGTCTGAAACCTCCATTCGTGCTGTGCCGCGCAGCTATAAAGAAGGCTCACTGGCGCTGGGTGCATCGCATATTTTCACCATTTTCAAACTGCTGGTACCGGCTGCGCGTTCCGGCATTATGACGGGCGTTATTCTGGGTATCGCACGTGCATTAGGTGAAACCATGGCCATCATCATGGTGATGGGTAACTCCCCGGCTATGCCTGAGGGCATTCTGGATTCAGCACGTACCCTCACCGCCAATATCGCGATTGAAATGTCGTACGCCACCGGTATTCACGCCAGCGCCCTGTATGCCACAGGTATTGTTCTGCTGGTGTTCATCATGATGCTGAATGCTGCCCTGCTCTACCTGAACCGTGAGCGCGCGAGGTAATCACAATGACGCTATCAACAAACACACATTTGCAGGCAAGTAACCCTGCCAGACAGCAACTTAAAGACACAATCTACCTCAGTGTGATCTGGACCTCGGCCACGGTAACGGTCGGCTTCCTGCTGTGGGTCGTCTGGTACATTCTGAGCAACGGCCTTGCCTACGTCGACTGGACATTTATCTCCAGCAACTATACAACGCTGGGCGAGGAGTCGGGCATCTGGCCGATGATCGTTGCCACGCTGTACATGGTGCTGGCGTCAATTCTGGTTGCCGCGCCCATGGGGATCATGACCGCAATATACCTGACAGAATATGCCAAAGTCGGCAGCCGGCTGGTGAAAGTGATCCGCTTCTGTACCGAGTCACTGGCGGGTATTCCTTCTATTATTTACGGCCTGTTCGGTATGACTTTCTTTGTGGTCGTGCTTGGCTTTGGCTTCTCGATTTTGTCTGGTGCCCTGACACTGAGCATTCTGATTCTGCCCGTGATCATTCGCACCACAGAAGAAGCCTTGATGGCGGTGCCGCAAACTTACCGTGAAGGGTCTTACGGACTGGGCGCATCCAAAATTTACACCATCTGGCGCCTGATATTGCCAAGCGCAATGCCAGGCATAGTCACTTCTATCATCCTCAGTGTAGGTCGTGTTATCGGTGAATCGGCACCGGTATTCATGACAGCAGGCATGGTGGCACGTCTTCCGGAGAGTCTGCTTGATTCCGGCCGGACACTCACCGTGCACCTGTACAAGCTGACTCAAGAACTCTACACCATTCACGAATGGCATCAGGCTTACGCCACTGCCACGATTCTGATTGTGATTGTTCTGATCATCAACCTGTGCACCAAACTGCTTGCCAAACGTTTTAACACTGCGACTTACTGATTTCGGGGAAATACATTATGAACAAATTTAATATTGAAAATCTGGATCTGTTTTACGGCGACAACCAGGCACTGAAAAAAATCAATCTGCCGATTCCTAATCGCCAGGTGACAGCATTAATCGGCCCGTCCGGCTGCGGTAAATCCACGCTTTTGCGCTGCCTTAACCGCATGAATGACCTGATTGAAGGTGTGAAGATCAAAGGCAAATTGTCGATGGACGGAGAAGACGTTTACGGCAACATAGACGTTTCCAGACTGCGCATTAAGGTGGGCATGGTGTTCCAGAAGCCTAACCCCTTCCCGATGAGCATATACGAGAACGTGGCTTACGGCCTGCGTGCTCAGGGTGTGACCGACAAAAAACGTCTGGATGAAGTGGTAGAGCAATCGCTGCGCGGTGCCGCATTGTGGGATGAAGTGAAAGATCGTCTGAAATCACACGCCTTCGGTCTGTCTGGTGGTCAGCAACAGCGTCTGTGTATCGCCCGTACCATCGCTATGGAGCCTGAGGTCATTTTAATGGATGAACCAACCTCAGCGCTGGATCCGATTGCGACCAAGAAAATAGAAGATCTGATGGAGTCTCTGAAAAAGAACTTCACTATCGTTATCGTCACTCACTCTATGCAGCAGGCACGCCGAATTTCAGATCGTACCGCCTTCTTCCTGATGGGTGAGCTGGTCGAACACGATGATACTTATGCGCTGTTCAACAGCCCGCGTGATGGCCGTACCCGCGGCTATGTGAACGGCGACTTCGGCTAAGCCTGGATTCCAGACGGCATAGCATGCCGTGAAATCCGGCCTGCCCCCGACACGACAGATAATAAAAGCGATGGTAAGTACTTGCCCCCAACCTTGGGGGCTTTTTTTTGCTCTTTTTTTACCCATTCCTGACATTTCACACAACAGCCGGATTTACACTCAAATGAACACTGATTAATTCTATTGGCGCCGGACATTCAGGCCAAGGTCAGACAGGTGAGATGATGCAAAAGAATCATGAAATTTCACATGCTAAATCCTGGATTCACAAACTCGCAGCAATGGATGCTCACCCCAAACTCACTGGTATTCTGCAATCTTCACGGATCATGACACAACAGTATGCCGCCTTTTGCCGTTTACATAACCTGATGGCCTTTACCTATTCACAAAATGGCCACCAGCAGCTGCTTGCAGACACCCTTGCGGCTTCAGGATGCGACACCCTCATCTGTGATCAGCGCCACTACCCTGCACTCTGGTATATGCTGCATCAGATTAACCGGCCTATGCTGATCATTCTGAATCAGGAAATGTGGACGCCGGACTGGTGCTGGCAATTTGATCATCATCAGTTCCTTTGCCAGCAGGATTTGCTCTGACCTCACCCACAACGGTTAGCATGTTATAATCACGGCACTCATTCTCATCGCGGCACACCCGTTGCCGCGATGTACTTGTATTTATCTCCCTGAACCGGAATACCGCTCTACTATGCGCAAGCTTTTACTCATTATTACGTTGCTTACATACAGCCTCAATGTCTTTGCCCAGGCTGAAACACCGCCCTCTCAGCTGGATGAACTGTCGCAGTTGAACCAGGAAGTCATGGAGCTGTATCAGGCCGGCCAGAGCCGTACCGGTACCACACGTGATGTACTGCGCATGCAGGTACTGAATAAGAACAATGAACTGCGCGACAAGATCGGGGAATTAATCAGTGAGCCGCCGGAAGGGGCAACCGCCACCCTGCTGGATTACGTCAAACGACAGGAACGCTATACCGACAATACGGCAAACTATCTGAGTAACAAGATTCTGGCTGATGAAAAAGCACTGGACAAAGCCTCGCAGGAAGAACAGCTGCTCAAGCTCAAGCAATTGAATGAAGAGCGCATGCTGTCTGTTCAGATGCTGGGCGAGCAGTGGGAAAACTACCGCTGGATGGAACAGCTTGGTCATAATGCCGATCAGAAAAAAAACAAACTGGCTAAAGCCATCAGCAACCGCTTAGAGTTTGTCTCTGCTTCACTGGATTACAACAACCAGCAGGAAAAAGTGCTGGCTAAGCAGCTCAAAGAGGCGTCAGAGGGTGAGAAAGCCTCACTGCAACTGATGCACATTCTGGCACAACGCAAACTGTCGAGCGATATTGACCGCTTAAACTACTTAATCAACCTCGGTGATCAGGCACAGATAGATACGTCGAACTACAAAAAGCAGCAATTTGAAGTGACCGGTGATCTCACCAATGACATCCTGAATCCGCGGGTAATCTATTCGATTGTCTCAGCCTGGGCCGACAACCTGAAAAAGTGGCTGATTGATAATACCCCGCAGGTGCTGTTCAAGGTGTTGATCTTCGCCCTGGTCCTTTTGCTGTTCCGGCTGTTAAAAAACCTGACACGTAAAGTGGTTAAGCGCGCCGTGGCGTCACCCAATCTCAAGATGTCGCAGTTGATGCAGGACTTCTTTATTTCCATGTCGGGCAAAGCGGTCTTTTTTCTCGGGCTGTTAATTGCCCTGTCACAGGTCGGGCTTAACCTTGCGCCGATACTGACAGGTTTCGGTGTGGCCGGTGTGATCATCGGTTTTGCTTTGCAGGACACCTTGTCTAATTTTGCTTCAGGCATGATGCTGCTGATTTACCGCCCTTTTGATGTCGGCGATTTTGTTGAGGCTGGTGGGGTGTCTGGTAAGGTCAGCCACATGAGCCTGGTCAATACCACTATCCGTACCTTTGATAACCAGATCATCATAGTGCCGAACAGTAAAATCTGGGGGGACACAATCAAGAATGTTACGCACGAGCGCGTCCGCCGTGTCGATATGGTATTTGGGATCGGCTATAAAGACAGCATTGAGCAAGCCGAAGCCATTTTACATGACATTATTGATAACCATCCGGCTGTGCTGCGTGCCCCGGAGAAAACCATCAAAGTACACACACTAAACACCTCTTCGGTGGACTTTATTGTTCGTCCCTGGGTGAAAACGGATGACTACTGGGATGTGTACTGGGATGTCACGCGCGAAGTCAAACTGCGGTTCGACAAAGAAGGCGTTTCTATCCCCTTCCCGCAGCAGGATGTGCATTTACACATGGTCAGCCCGGAAAAGAACGATGCGTAAAAACATCCAAGTTGAATTGCTTCTACACTAAAAAACACGGTTTACGGAATTTTTTGTCTTACCGTCAGTCAAAAATCTTCGAATCCATTTGGGGAAATACAATGAAAAAACACCTGCTGACCGCCATGGGCACTGCCCTGCTGTTATCTGCCTGCGCCGGAACCGGTGGCAACACAACAGCTGGCTCTTCTGCTGATCTGACGCAATATGAATGGGAACTGTCAAAGATCGACAATCAGGCCGTCACCATCCCGAGTATGGGAGCCGTGCCGACCCTGGGGTTTGAAAATAACACAATGGCACATGGGCATTCCGGCTGTAACCGCTATTTCGGTTCTGCCGAAGTTAAAGACGGCCAGTTCCGGATTGAAAAAATGGGCATGACCATGATGGCCTGCCCGGATGATGCGATGAAACTGGAACGTGTGATGAGTGATACCTTAAGCCAGTGGAGCAAAGCCGAAGTCAAAGGAAATACGCTGACGCTCAGTAATAGTCAGCATACTCTGACTTTCACCGCCACTCAGCCAATGTAATTCGCCACCCTTCTGTCTGACAGCATCAACTGAGCGCGTTCTCAGTTGATGCTTGTGGCTGACGAACCTTTGCACTCACTTTGTTAAATCCTTCCTGCTGTGCCTGATACAGCAAAGCTTCTGTTTGATGGAACAGGGTTTCTGCTGTTAACCCCTGAATGTCGAAGACTGTCATCGCGCCCACAGACACCGTCAGATAGGGATTGGCACTCATTTCTGTATTGGCCAGATTCAAACGTTCAGCCGCAGTGCGCAGATGGCGGGCAACCACTTCACCATTGTTAGTATTCGGCAATACGGCGGCAAACCTGTCATCATCGAGCCGTGCCACCATATCAGCGGGGCGTTTTAATGTTCTGCCCAGCTCGTTGGCCAGCCTCCTGAGGCCGGACTCATACATGTCCTGCGGACACTGGCTGACAAAGTGCGCGTAATCATCAATTTGGATCAACACCACCACCAGCGGGGATTGTTCCCGCCGTGCGACTCTGACCGCTTTATCCAGACTTTCTTCAAACGCTCGCTGATTAGCGATACCCGTCAGCGGGTCAATCAGGCTCATGCGTTCCAGCTTTTCGTTAACGGCCAGCAGTCTGTCATGTTGCTGATTCAGAGTATCCAGATATTGCTGGCCCCGTTGAAACACGAAGAAACTCACCAAGGCTGCGACAGCAAAAAATGCATTGACTCCCCAGAAGACCCACCAGGGTGTTAATGACTGATGCTGGCGAATATAGTCCTGCATAGGTGTGGCTTCAATCACCCAGCGGCGTCCGCCTTTGCTCAACACCTGATGAACATAGCGGTAATCAGGCGCATACTCGCGGGTGAGAACCTCCTGGGTCAGCCTTTTCTGGCTATAGTGGTAATGCTTTTGCTGGCTAACCGGGCCGGTATCCAACGTCGGCACCAGGCTGAATACCAATTTATTTGGCTGGGGTGCCAGGGTATCAATCAGTGTCAGTGCAAAAGGCTTGACCTGAGTTAAGCCGGGTGATGAGAGAAAAATCTGCGCGGGATTAAACACCCCTGCCACAAAGCCCAGCAAGCTGTCCTGCCGCTCTGCCTCTGACATAGGTTCAGGGAATTCGTACACAGGCAACAGGCTGAGGATGCCCTGTGCGGTGACATCATTGCGCTGAATCTGGAGCGGGACAGTCAGTTGCAATTGCCCGGTATCTCTGGCGCGCTGAACCGCTTCAAAACGCAGAGAGTGCGAGCCCATGTCGTAACCTATTACCGCCTCGTTTCCGGTGACAGGCTCGACGTAATAAACTGGATAGTAAACAGCTCGCTCGCTGGCCGCTACACGCTCTCCGGACGCGACCTGTTCGGTAATCACATATCCGGGCAGCCATTCATTGGCCCGTTGTTCTAAGCTGGCACGGTCTGCCTGTTCCACTTCGGGAATCCATTCCAGGGCAGTGATTGCCGGAAAACGGGTAAGAATTTTATCTGTCAGTGCCGCGAAACCCTTGGCATCCGGAATGCCGTTGGTGTCCAGATTAAGCTGCAGGGTATAAAGTGCTTCAAAGTGGCTGTTCATCGCCTGAATAAAGGCGTGTGAGGCTTCCGTGACATCCGATTCAAATTCCTGCTGAATACGGCGGGTTTCCAGATGAGAGAAGAAAAGCAGCATCACAATCGACAAGATCAACCCGGCAAACAAGAGTAAGCCAATAAATGTAAGACGTTGTCGCTTCATCAAGTTCCCTTAAACAATTTAGTTACACCGGGTTTCAATCCTATTTTCAGCCAGGCGTCATCTATTTGCCAGTTTGGTTTCAGATAACAGATACAAGATCACTATGCGACACTCATTACGCCCTAATGTAATCGATTATAGACGTCTAGATGTTTACACTTCTCTTGATAACCAGTACTCTGAACAGCAGTAATCTTCAGGGACTGAGTGAACATGATTGAAATTAAACACCTTCGCACATTAGCGGTACTGAGAGACACCGGTTCCCTGACAGCAACAGCCAACACCCTTTGTCTGACCCAGTCGGCGTTGTCTCACCAAATTAAGGATCTTGAGCAGCGGATTGGCGCACCACTGTTTTTACGCAAGACACGCCCGGTCAGATTCACCGCAGAAGGCGATATCCTGCTGAAACTGGCCGATGATTTAATGCCCCGTATCGCACGCGCCGAGCATGAACTTGCCAATTTAAAAGAAGACGCAAAAGGTCGGCTGCATATGGCAATTGAGTGCCATTCCTGCTTCCAGTGGCTGATGCCTGCGCTGAAGGAATACCAGATTAACTGGCCAACGGTGAGCCTGGATTTTTCATCCGGTTTTAGTTTCGAGCCTATCCCGGCTCTGGCTGCCGGGGAACTCGATCTGGTGATAACATCTGACATTAACCCGCGATCGGAAGTGCACTATGAACCCCTGTTCGACTTTGAGATGCGCCTGGTAGTTTCGCCGCAGTCTCCCCTGGCCGAGTTGAGCACAATTAAACCGGCCGATCTTGCCAGCCAAACCATGTTGACCTACCCGGTACAAAAAAACCGCTTAGATGTGGTGAAACATTTTCTGCAGCCTGCGGGCATTGAACCTAAGATATGGAAGCAAGCCGATAATACCCTGATGCTGGTGCAAATGGTCTCGGCAGGCTTGGGAGTTGCTGCCCTGCCCAACTGGGCAATCCATGATTTTGCCCGCCAGGGATTAATCGCCAGCAAGCCACTGGGTAAAGGCTTGTGGCGAAGACTGTATGCGGCGATTCGCGCATCAGAAAAAGAGCGCCATTATCTTCAAGCCTTCTTTGCGACGGCCCGGCAGCAGTGCCAGACACACCTTGAGGGCATTAAAGCAGCCTGAGGCAAGTCTACAATAGACCTGAAAAAACAAAGGGCACCGAGACGGGTGCCCTTTATTCATTTAAATTGATTAGAAATGGGATCATAGCGGTAGCCGAGGGCCGCCATTTTTTGTCGCAATTGTTCCTGATCCAGCTCGTAACGGCTGGAAAGATCGTCAATCGTATCGCATTCCAGGCGCAATCTTTCGTTCACTATGCCCAGCACTATGTTAGCGTCCATGTTCAGCAAGTTACTGATTTCCACCTCTCCCTCCTCCGGCTACTGCCGTTAGAACATCAGACCCGGAGTCAAACAACTCCTCTTGTTGTTAGCATAGACGCTCTACCTATCATTCGACCAGTCAGAGCACTTCATTCAGTCAGAACACTGAAAGCTGGCATCCTACTGAGGCAGACAGCAATAAAAGCACACCGGACAATTGCCAGACTTTGACCGGTTTCGCCAACACAATATGGCCGACCCAAATCACCTGAGCAGCAATCAGCAATAACAATGCCGCACAAATCGCCAGTAACTTGCTTTCCACCTGTGCCTGAGGCACAGAGTAATAGAGCTGGCCTGAAAACAGCAACACACTCAGCATGGCACTCACCAGGCCTGCTGCGGGTAATACCCGGTGAAAAGCCTGCAACCGCGTTCGTGATTGAGTCAGCAACAGGTGCGCCAGGGCGGCGCCAAACATCACCACGGCAATCAGGCTCTGCACTTTTTCTGACCATGACAGCGAAGAGAGTGCCATCAGCCAGCTCAGCACTGCCATCGCGCACGAGGCATACAACAGCTTCAACGGCCCCTGATCCCGCGTCTTACCGGTTTTTACCTGGAAAGTGAACAAGCCTACACCCAGAAGCGGCAACAGTGCCACTGGCTGGTTGATGCATGCGATTAACCAACCCAGCAACAGTACAGGAAGCATCTTATGGACCCGGCCTCGCTGGCCCGGACAGATCTCCCCTTTCGTTAAAACGAGAGTGAGAATCATCTGTGCTCCCAACAGGGCAGAGACGAGTAAAGTGGTATAAGTCATATTCATGAAAGGCTACAGAAGAAAGAGAAAAACGCCCGAAATTATATCAGAACAGTACTAAAAACATCCATCGCTCAAATTTCCCGACAATTAACCTGGTTTCACATGTATTATATGAATCAAGATCACGGTTTTGGCGACCGTCTTGTAGAATAATTGTTCGATTATAAAAATAAAGGGCGTTTACCGTCTGTTTTTTCTCACAAAACAGATGTCAGATGAGCTGGAAGCAAAGATGATATCGACTTATAACCACTACCATAGGCTGTTGTGCCATGCGCTCAAGCTCTATATTCCGGATCTATGGAGTGCTAAAGCACACACCCAGAGCTTCCAGAATACGCGAAGCGGATACCTGCGCAGCCGAATTTCTCTGCTCTGCATTGTATGGGCAGTACTGATCATAGCATGGATACCTTTTGACTTTTTTTACCTCAATACAGGAGAAGATACCCGAATTGCCAGTGCCCGTTTACTTCTCGCGTTATTTTTAATGGGTATTGCCAAAGTCAACGAGACTCACACCACCTTGCGTCAGTCGCAATGGTGCATGGCACTCATGGTTCTGGGACTGAACCTCTTCTACACCTATTGCATCTGGGTATTGGGTTTTCCCGAAGTGTACAGCGGTTTTGAATACGGCTATACGCTGTTGCCTATTTTGCATGTCGCCATTTTAACTATCCTGCCGATTACACTGAAGGAAAGCCTGTGCCTGCTGGCATTCACCGCTGTCACAGAAATCGCAGTCGATTTACAGACAGGCACGGTGCTGATGCCGGAAACACTGGCCAATTACTGGCTGCAGAACGTGCTGGCTATTGTCGTCATCTGGTCACAGTTATCCAAGCTTTACATGTTGATGCGTTTGTACCGCCAGGCAACCCTGGATCCGTTAACCGGGATATACAATCGCAGAATGTTACTGCAACAAGCCCAGAAAGCCATGGAAAACTGTCAGGCCAAACGTCAGCCTTTTTCTCTGCTGCTGTTTGATATCGATCGTTTCAAACGCATCAATGATACCTGGGGCCATGGCGTTGGTGACAAAGTACTGCGCGGTTTTGCCGATCATCTGCAACTGGCATCGCGGAAAACCGATCTGTTCGGACGTTATGGCGGCGAAGAGTTCATTCTTTGCCTGCCCTGCTGCGATACCTTAACAGCGCAAAAAATTGCAGACCGGATGTTAGCCGATATCCGCTCACTGCAACTGCCAACTGATATAGAAGAAACACATGTGTCAATCACAGCCTGCATCGGCATTGCGACTTTTACCTCAGGCGACAGCCTGATGACCATGATAGACCGTGCCGACCGCGCATTGTACGAGTGCAAAGATGCCGGTCGCGACTGCTACCGGTTCCACCCGTATGGCTATCAGTACCGCGACAGACGCAAGCCGTTAGAACCCCTGGTCAGTGAAGCCAGCAGCGAGGTTTAACCCAGTCTGACCAGGGTATATGTTAAACAGCCACCGATGCCACTGGCTCGGTGGCCTGCTTTCTTCCCAGGCGCCAGCACAAGGCATACAGAGCCAAATACAGCACACTGCCGCCCACCAGTACGCCGTGCCAGTTCCAGTGTTGCCAGCAGGTGATCAGGTAAAACCCGCCCAGGCTGCCGCCGACATAATAGTGCACCAGGTAAAGGGCGGTGGCCGTGGCTTTTCCTGTCTTCGCTTTCTGGCTCACCCAGGCATACGCCAGAGAATGGGTAAAAAACGCACCGGAACTGATTAACAACAAACCGCTCAGCATGGCCGACACAGAGTCCAGCGCGGCAACCCACATCCCCAGCGCACTGATTGTCGTACCCAGTATCATGCCACTCACCGGTTTATACCTGATGCTCCAGCTGCCACTGAGTTTTGCGGTAAGCGTCCCGCTCAGATAACACAGAAATATCAAAGACGCCCAGCTGACCGGCAAGGAATAAGGCGGTGAGACCAGCCTGAAGCCCATCACAGAATACAGGTTCACAAACAAGGCAAAATTGATACAGCCAATCAGCATAGGGATCCACAATACCGGTTGCTGTAAATGCCGGATCACATGTTTTGTGTGATGTCTGAGCTGCCCGCGCTGAGGGGTAAAATATTGCTGCTGCGGCAATAATCTGGCGACCACCAAAGCGCCAACCAAACTAAAAAGTGCCATACCCAGCACAGCCCCCTGCCAGCCCCAGGCGTCTGACGCAAAGCCGCCGAATAATCGCCCGGCAATGCCGCCCAGTGAGTTAGCGCTGATGTATCCGCCTACCGCCAGCGACAGGGCTTTAGGTGAAAACTCTTCAGCCATATAGGCCACTGCAACCGCTGCAAACCCTGCCAGCGAGGCGCCCATCAGTGCCCGGGCAAGACTCAGCATCAGCAAGCTCTCAGCCAATAGCATCAGTACGCCCACCACAGGCAGCAAGAACAGACTCAGCAACATCACCTTACGCCGTCCAATCATTTCGGAGCTGACAGCCCATGGCACCAGAGTCAGCGCCAGAGCCAGTGTACCTGCTGCCAACAACCAGTTAACTTTGGTGGCACTCACGGAAAAAGCCTCCGTCATTACAGGCAACAGTGGCTGGAAGAGATACAAATTACAAAACACCAGAAATGAACCAAGAGCCAGAGCAAAACTGGCCCGACGATAGGCAGAACTATGGATTTCTATCACAGACAGGCACCAGACGATGAAGAGTTGCTGAAACAGTAGCAATTTCCCTCTGATAGTGAAAATATATTAAAAATATCGACTCCATATCTTTTATTAATAGCCAGAGTAACCAATGGACATTCGCCAGCTCACTTATTTCATAGCCATTGCAGAGGCCGGCAGTTTCACGAAAGCCGCGGCAAAACTGCACATAGCACAGCCGGCTTTAAGCATCGCAATAAAGAAATTCGAGCAACAGCTAGAGATGCCGTTGTTTCACCGCAGCGATCGCCAGATAGTGCTGACTCACGAAGGTGAAGTACTGATTCAGCATGCCCGCCTGATTTTGCAGCAGGTGGATGATGCAAAGATCGCCATGGCGGAATTGAAGGGATTGCAAAAAGGCGAAGTCCGGCTGGGTGTACCCAGTATGCTGGGGTCGTATTTTTTTCCCGATATCCTGATGGGGTTTAAATCTCGCTACCCCAATCTCAAACTGACGCTGGTCGAAGCCGGTACCCAGTCGATCCGCTTGATGCTGCTTAACGGAGAGCTGGATTTAGGTGTGATCCGAAGTGCCGATCTCCCCGACAGCCTTGAAGCCGAGCCGTTACTCACGTCAGAAATGGTGGCTGTCGTCAGCCCGAACCACGAATTTGCCCGGCAGTCCTCGGTGTCGTTCGAACAGTTTTTCAGCCAGGAGTTGGTTATGTTCAAGCAAGGGTACTTTCATCGCGACTACATCGACCATGTCTGTCAGGCACATCAGCTCAAACAGCACATTGCGTTTGAAACAAACCTGTTGCCCATGATCCTGAGTATTATCAGACAGGAGTTTGCCATATCAGCCTTACTGGAAATGGTCACCCGCCACGAGCCCGGTTTAACAGCCGTGCCTTTCGAACAACCGGTACAGCTCAATCTGGCTATCGCCTGGCGAAAAAATGGCTACTTATCGATGGCTGATCGGGCATTCATGGAATTTATCAAAGAGCATCAACGCCATCGCCGATTGCATTCAGCGTGATCCGGCATTTCAGGATGGGTATATGAAAAATTGCAAATTCGCAATGTGATCAAGCTCACGTGAAAATTTCCAATAGATGATGTTTGTGTTTCATTTTCTTTTACAATGGATGTTTGCTTGGGAGCCTGATCGCACCGGAATGTCAAAAGCCAGACCGGATTTCTGTCTGCCAGATCCTTGAAGGACTGCAGAATTTCGATCAGAGTCACATGACCATTGAAAAATTATGGTCTTTCCAGGCACGTCGACCGTATCACTGACTAGCATGGATGATTCACGAATGTTTGAAAAAATCGTTGCCGCACCAGCTGACCCTATCCTGGGACTGACTGAAGAATTCAAAAATGACACTCGCGCTGAGAAAATTAATCTTGGCGTTGGCATCTACAAAGATGAATCGGGTAATACCCCGGTTCTGGCGACAGTGAAAAAAGCTGAAGCTATCCTGCTGGAAAAAGAAACCACCAAATCTTATCTGAGTATTCCCGGTACAGCAGAATACGGTCTGGCTGTTCAGGAACTGCTGTTTGGCAAAGGTGCCGCCATTATTACTGACAAACGTGCTCAAACGGCTCAAGCGCCGGGTGGTACGGGTGCACTGCGCGTAGCGGCAGAATTCATTAAACGCCAGCTGGGCGATGTGACCGTTTGGATCAGCAACCCAACCTGGGCAAACCACTTTGGTGTCTTTGGCGCTGCTGGCCTGCAGACAGAACAATATGCTTACTACAATGCCGAAACCAAGAGCATGGATTTCGATGCTTTGCTGAGTTCTCTGGCAAATGCTAAAGCAGGTGATGTGGTATTGCTGCACGGTTGCTGCCATAACCCTACCGGTATCGACCCGGATGCCGATCAATGGCTGGCTTTAGCAAAATTCTGTGCAGAGAAAAACCTGCTGCCAATGTTCGACTTTGCTTATCAGGGCTTTGCCAAAGGCGTTGAAGAAGATGCAACCGGTTTGCGTATTTTTACTGAACACAACAGTGAACTGCTGATCGCCAGCTCTTTCTCCAAGAACTTTGGCCTGTACAACGAGCGTGTGGGCGCCTTCACTCTGGTGGCTAACACCGCTGAAGTGGCCAGCACGTCATTCAGCCAGGTTAAAAGCATTGCCCGTGTGATCTACTCTAACCCACCGGCTCACGGCGCAGCGATTGTGACTGAAATTCTGAACAATGCCGAATTACGTGCAGAGTGGGAACAGGAAGTCGCAGACATGCGTGACCGCATTCAGGAAATGCGTACCCTGTTTGTTCAGACACTGAAAGATTTGGGTGTAGACGCCGACTTCAGCTTTATTGAGCGCCAAAATGGCATGTTCTCATTCTCTGGCTTGAATAAAGACCAGGTGACACGCCTGAAAGAAGAGTTTGCTATTTATATCGTAGGCTCTGGCCGTATCAGCGTGGCGGGTATGACCAAAGATAATATGCAGCCTCTGTGTAACGGCATTGCCGCTGTCCTGTAACCTTCGGGCTCAGTCACCTGCACAGAAAGGGGCGCTCACAGGGCGCCCCTTTCTTTTGACTGTCTTTTGGCTTTCTGTTTAATGCTCTGGTGCATTTTGCTGTATTTGTTATTCACTGTGCTTTCGGTGCACTGTCTGCCTGCTTCACATCAACCGGATTTATCCAGCGGTAGCACATTACAAAACAGCTCACGCTCATATTGTCGTTCCAGCTGGTCTCGCCACGACTTCTTGGAAATATGGACCAGATAAAAGTTTTCCCGTGATGTATCTGTTACGAATGCCATATCAAACTGCATTAACTCGTAATGAATATCATGCACAAATCCCAGCGAGAAACTTTGCCGGCCAGTCAGCTGATTAATGTCCTCCCGGGTTAAACACACACCCTGTTCATCCTCAGCAAAACGGTTACGTAACCATTCGGAAAACTCTCGAGCACTGATCATTGTCATATTACCTCATCTGTGAGTGCCTACATCCGTGAATAATCCGATCCTCTTAAATAGGTATAGCAGAATAAGACTAGTTCGTCAGACCGAAACGAAATTGCGCAATAAAATCAGCCATGAATGGTCGGCTGTAAGAAATGCTGATTACGAGGAAAAAAGGAGATAAATGATTGAAAAAGGCAAGAAAGGTAACCCGCTCCTGATAATTCAGGAACGGGGAAGGACAATTACAGCGCTTTATATACGACTTTATTGCCAGCAAGCTGAATTCGCTCAACAAGCCCTTCTTCAACCAGTTTTTTCAGTGCCCCCGTTGCCCAGGAAGCGGCTTTGCTGTCTTCCTGGCCGGCTTCAAGGCCGATACTTTTCGGGTTAATACCTTCTGCATTGTTTGCCACTATGCCCAGCACCTGCTGCTGCTTAGGTGTCAGCGATACAGTAACCGCGACTTTACCCGCTGGTGCTTCTGTTTTTTTCACATCAACCTGAGGCTTTGCTGCCGCTACCGGGGCTGCCTGCTTCACCGCTGCTTTGGTGACAGGTTTTTGAGTCACTGCCGTGGCCGCTTTGATGCGTTTTTGCAGTTTAAGCTGTACTTTACGTTTGTGAGAGATTCTCATTAACTTCCTACTCCGTTGTACTACTTTCAGTCGCCAGTTTGGATGCCCAGCGGGAAAAAAAGTAGCGCGAGTTATATCAAGGATGTCAGAGGAATGCCAGCAAACGGCTATTTTAAGCACAATAAAAGCCATATTTTGCGTATTTTAAGCGACAAGATCTCATTTTTATCTTTTTCAAGTTCATGCAATTAATGGAATAAATACCGACTTTCATGCAAACTAGCCCTTACGCATTGCATAAACAGTCGTCAGTGGTTTGACACCCATATCGCTAACCACAACCTGTGAGTAATATCTCTGGACAATTTGCCATACTTTATAAAGATGACATCTTCATGCTCTCTCTGGAGTTAATTTGAATAGCGTATATATTCAGTCGCCGCATCCCAAACCCGGTGCTTATCTGATCTGGCTGAGCCTGCTGGCTATACTCGTGCTCGGGCTGACCGTCTTTACCTTTCCCGACATTAACGGCGTGGCCGTCGCGCTGTTATTGCTCGCCATGATGACCTTGTTACTCATAGGGGTGAAACTCAACCGACAGTCACCGATTACTTTCACCCTCACTTTCATGCACCTTCAGTACCACAGTCCGCACGGCGGCTGGCTGACCCGGTGGCAAAATGTCGCGGATATAGGACGCGCGTCTGTCAGCACTCAGGGCTGGCACAAGCCCTTGCCCTGGATTGGCATCAGACTCAAACATTACGATGAGTTCCTGGACAGCATCTGCCCCCGTATTGCCAGCCAGATATTAATGGAACAGCGCGGTTTGATGATCATGGCGTACAAGCGTGCAGACAATCCGCCTCATGAAATAGAAGATATGTTATTTGATGACAAACACTATGTGGGGGAAAACGGTAAAATAAACAAGGGGTTGTTGGCTATGCTGGCAAATCGCATGCGCTACAACAGGGAACTGATGGGGTATGATTTTTTTATTTCAGAAGATCTGCTCGACAGGCCAGCCGATGACTTTATCGGTCTGGCTCGTCGTTTTCTGGCTCAGTCCAGATAACAATCAATTACCAGAGCGGCATAGCATCAGCCACGTGCGGGTTACTGGCACGCTCTTCACCAAAAGTCGACATTGGACCGTGGCCGGGAATAAAGCGCGTGCCATTACCCAGTGGCCATAGCTTGGTTTTGATCGACGCAATCAATGTGCCATGGTCACCACGCGGAAAATCGGTTCGGCCGATACTGCCGTTAAACAGCACATCGCCCACAGCCGCCAGTCCGGCTTCTTCACTGTGCAGAACAACATGTCCCGGCGTATGGCCCGGTGTATGATACACAGCCAGACTCTGCTCACCAAAGTGGATACAGTCTCCCTCATCGAGCCAGCGATCAGGCTGAAACGAGGTCACGGGAGGAAAGCCAAACATCTGGCACTGCTGTTGCAGCGAATCCAGCCAGAACGCATCGTCTTGGTGCGGTCCCCATACAGGCACCTCAAGCTGGGACGATAAAGGTGCTGTGCCGCCGACATGATCCAGGTGACCATGCGTCAGAACGATTTTCACCACCCTGATGCCTAATGACGTAATACGGGCCGTGATACGCTCAATATCCCCGCCGGGATCGACAACCACACCTTCCAGTGTTTTATCACACCACAGAATTGAGCAATTCTGCTGAAACGGGGTCACTGGCACGATTTCAAACTGCAGACTCATACACTTGTCCTAACTGTTCCAAAACCGCGCCAGCATACCACACCCCTGCTCTTCTGCGTACTGTGCTTACCAGCGACGCACAGGACCTGTATCAATATGCACAAACCCGCTGCGAGGATAATAACCAACACCACCCAATTTCAGATCCAGTGCTGCACTGCGGACACGAGACAAAGAAATACCTTCCAGATTAAAATCAATGGCTTGACCTGTCATATGGTAGCTTTTCTTTGCCACTCCTTTGGTGGAGCCGCGCAGCATTTGATTGGTTTTGGGCGAACGGTAGCCAGATATGATACGAACCTGACCTTTATGGCTCAGTTCTTCACGGATCTGGGAAATCGCATCGAACAGGCGTCGGTCCATTGGCGCAACTTCATTCTGACGGAAGTCACGGCAAATATGGTTCATGCGCTTTAACTCTTTGTCCAGATAGAACTTCCCATCAAAGTAACGTGTTTCCAATTCTTCTTTGGTATGAATGTTACATAGGTACAGCTCTCGGGCACTTTTCGCGGTATATGGACTCGCAATCGCCATTTTTGGCAACATAAAGGCGCCTAATGTCAGCCCGCTCGCGATCAGGAGCTGACGACGCTTATTATCTACTTCTGACATCCTGAAAAACTCAACTGTAAAACACAAAAAACAAGCGCAAAAGCCTGTAAACGACTGCACGATAGCCGTGTGTTTTCGATGAGTCAACGCACGAATGTCAAAAAACAGACGTCAAAAAAGCCATTAAATTGACTAACTATTGACGTATAAGGAATTTAATTTTTGTAAATTGATGCAAATTTTTCAGAGTCTGGTGAATTTTTATCCTGCTCATCGTATTGGTACACATCATTGCGATAGTTCACCAGCCCCTGTTCGTCAATCCACGCAGTCTGATAAATCAGGAACACTTGAATTTTCTGTTTCACGCCGACGGTTCTGGTCGAGCTTCGCCCGGCCAACTGATCAAAGCGCTGCTCTGATACACCTGCATAGCTTAACAAGACTTTCGCCATCTCATCCGCGCCCTGAACACGGATACAGCCGGAGCTGAACGCTCTGAAATCTTTATTGAACAGACTTTTTGACGGCGTATCGTGAAGATAAATAGCCTGATTATTCGGGATAGTGAACTTAAAACGTCCCAGTGCATTATGCGCACCTGGTTTTTGCCGTAACCGGTACGGGAAGTTCTTCGCCGTCACATAGCGCCAATTGATAGAGCTGATGGGAATTTTTTCATTACTGTTCCAACCGCGGAGTACGTCGTAATGATGGCGGTACAAGTAGCCGCTGTCGTACCGGGCTTTAGGCAGAATGTCTTTTCTCATGATGGAGTTAGGGACATTCCAGTACGGATTAAACACCACAGCGGACAGGTTCGAGATCATGACAGGCGTTGGCCGTTTGGGTTGCCCGACTATGACTCTGGCATCAAACACCATGCGGTTATCCAGCCACAGATTCAACGCAAAATCGGGAATATTCACAACCAGCCTGGACGGAAAATCTGACGTCCACACCCGGCTGCGCTGGGCATTTAATGCCAGCAGGCGAATACGCTCCTGAGGCGTCACCGCTAGCCAGGCACGGGTTTGCGGGCCAATTGCACCGTCCACTTTTAATCCATGCCGTTGCTGGAAGTGCTTCACCGCTTCTGCCAGATCGATATTGTAGTGTTTCTTGCCCGCGGTTCTGAGTTGCTCTGCCTGGTAGTCAGTTAAATCACCCAAACGTTCCAGCATGGTGATTAAGATATCAGGATCTCTCAGCCAGGCGCCCAGGCGGATAATGCCGGGCTGACTGAACACTGGCCAGGGCTTCTCCGCAATGGTTTCCATTCGGTTGATGGCCTGCAGAAACTGGTTGTAGTGGCGTCCGGTAGGTTTGAGCGACGCCACGAAAACATTGAGCTGATCTCGTTCCAGCACTGCCATCAGCTCAGCCAGACTTTCATCCGAAGGCGCAGGCATGCGCGTGGGCACTTCCTCGCTAAACAGCCACTGCGTGCGGTTATCAATGACATTTTCAATGAAACTG
Organism: Photobacterium sp. WH77; assembly: GCF_022014395.1. Lineage (NCBI taxonomy): Bacteria > Pseudomonadati > Pseudomonadota > Gammaproteobacteria > Vibrionales > Vibrionaceae > Photobacterium > Photobacterium sp. WH77. The sequence continues at coordinate 39,018 of NZ_JAKLTE010000019.1, forward strand.
AGGTATGCCAGTAAGGTGTCTGTCGCGAGCAGATCATACTGACGCCAATCCTGACTTTGCTTCAGCCGTTTGAGCTGCTTCAGACGATAGTTAAAATCCGGGCTGGTTTCCGCGAGTGTCAGCACCCATAACTGCTGCTCAAAATCAGTCACAGTGAAGCTGTCTTGCCAGAGAGGCACATAACCTAACCCGTGATACAGCTGAGCAAGTTGCTGTTTATATCGCAATCCCGGTAACTGAGCAGACACTTCATCGACCCAGGCCAGTGACTTTTGCCGGATAAGCGCTAATTCGTCCGCGTGTTTCTGAGCCTGAATCTGCTCCGGGGTCGGTGCAATGGCCGCCGCCTCGGCCGCAGGAGCCGGTTCAGCCATGGCACTTGTTTCAGCTTCTGGTGCAACAGGCGCGTCGATGGTTACACTGATCTCTGACTCAGGATCTGTGTTTGACGCATCCTGTGCATGCAGAGTATATGAAACACTGCTGACTACCAGAAGAAGCCCGATACGACCTAGCCTAGTCATGTGCGCTCTCCGCTACCATCACTATCATTATGGCAAAGCGAAGCGATTATCGCTTGAAATCAAACGATAACTCGATGCTTTCCCTGTTTATAGTTATAAAGGTAGTGAGATATTCGAAAGCCCGTTGTTTCAAAGTTTCAACTGAACAGCAATTTCCAGTGGTTGTCCCACATCACTGCAGATTGAGCGATCCGGCCCGGACGGAGCGGCGTGCGGGTCAGAATTTTTCCCGCCCCTGAGCCAACCAGCCACTGCCCCTGGCTGACTGCCACCCCTGACGCATCCGTCAAAGGCTGTAGATCCACCAGCTCGCCAGTCTCTTCACGCCAGATGCCATAGCAGTTGCCTCGTGGTGAGGTTGCCAGCAGATAACCGTCCAGGCTGGCAATACTGGCAATATAATGGTTAAACCGCATCCAGTCCTCTTCATCCGCCTGCAGCGGGCGAAGCGCGCCGCCACGTGTATGCAGATGAACAAGCGGCGCGGCCTGCTCTGGCAGTCCCCGGTATTGCTGACCGCAGGCGATGTCTCCGGTATCTGTCACGGCAAGGTGCCGGATACTCAGCCGTTTATCTGACAGCACGGCTTTCCCGACAACTTTCCCGCTCTGAATATCGAGATACACTAATGCAGGTTGCATGATCTCCAGGTTCAGCGGTTCCCGGCCGAGGGTATGTACGCCCCCGACACCAACCGCCAAAGTTTCCGGATCGGCCAGCACCACTTCATGAGGCCCAATACCAAACCCAGTGTATTCAGCCACTTTTTGCAGTCCGGCTGTCGTATCATAGACGCCAATCACGCCTTCACTGGTTGTGCTCATCCCTTCGGTTGCGTACAGGTAACGGCCGTCAGCGGAAAATGCACCATGACCATAGTAGTGGCGGTTCTGATCCGCATGGCGAAGCGGCTGTTTCTCTCCCGTTGCCGGGTTAAAAGCCTGCATATAAGCACCCGGACGACGAGCAAACGCCACCGCCAGTGCTCCGCCAGGCTGAATCGCCACACCGTGTCCGCGCTCAGGCAGAGCTATCTGGTGTATGGGCCGACCGTGCGAGTCTGCCACAACAACCGCATAACGGCCGTCAGCGGTTCTGCTGCAGCCGATGATGCGATCCCCGGTTGCTGTGCCGGTTGACTGTCCTTTGGTAAGTTGCTCCTTGGCGAGCTCCGCTGAAGCACAGGCAGACAGCATCCCGGCAGCCGGAAGCAAAATAGCGGTGCCCAGCGCCTTTTTCAGCAGTGCCCGCCTTGTTAAATCAGTCACCATCGGTTGCATTAAATCCTACGACAATGCCCAAAGCAGGCGATACCTCATCATGGAGTGCGAAATGAAGGTACTCCATGCCGTTAAAAATGCTGATGAGTTCGCGATACCCATCGCGTGTTTTCAGTAACTCGCCCATACTGGCACTTTGCGGCCAGCCAGCGATCAGGCTGTTAAACTGCCCGGCAATACGATCAGCCAGTGCAGCTTCTCCCTGCGCCCGCAATAAAGCATCCAGCCCTTTCCCATCCGCCAGGTACAGCGACTGCATTGCCTGTACATTGGCTTTCAGATTGTTCATGGATGTTTGAGAGCGCCAGGACTCCGCCTGATAAGGACGCGGATGACCCGGCTTACCCATAGGTAATGTCAGCTTCTTCAGGGCAAAATCCAGCTGATTGGTCAGGGCGCCAACGTATTCGCCCAGTGCCAGCTGCGGTGTCATTGCCTGCCAGGGATTGGCTTTCCAGGCCTCAGCCAGTGCTTCCCCACTGTCTATCAGGCGCTGGCTGACTGCCGTTGCCAGCGCACAGGCGTCAGGCTGGCTTAACTTGTCAGGGTTGGCATACAGCAACCACTCCATCGCCCCCAGCCCCTGTACGGCCACGCTTTGTTCAGCCAGTAATTCGGCTGTCCATTTTGTGTCCTGCGCCAACAGCTGCTCCATTTTTCGACCCGTAATGTCTTTCTTATCCGGCCAGAACTGGATCTGCCAGGCTAAAGCCAGTGCTTGTTCACTGCCTTTCTCCCGGCCTTGAAATACCATCCAGTCTTGCATCAACACCTGCCAGGCTGATCGACTGGCCGCCAGCGTTTTTTCTGTTTGTGCCTGACACACTTCACCGACAGCGCTTCCCAACACGCGGGCAGCGTCGGAAAAGGCGTCTGCCGCTTTAATATGTTGCTGATGAATTACCGCACTGCTGATTTCTTGATTTTCGTTGCAAGCGGTCAGTCCGGCCAGTGTAGAGATAAGGCTCAGTGCAACTATCGTTCTTCTCATATCATGTCCTTACAGTGATTGCAGGAAAGCAATTAACGCTTCCCGATCCTGTTTACCCAGCTGGAGCACCTGATCGCGGCTGGCCTGCGCTTCACCGCCATGCCAGAGCACAGCTTCCATCAGGTTGCGGGCCCGGCCGTCATGCAGGAAATACGTATGACCATTCACTTCTTCGGTATAGCCAATCCCCCACAGCGGTGCGGTTCGCCATTCCCGGCCGTTGGCCAGAAACTCACCACGGCCATCCGCCAGGCCTCCTCCCATGTCATGCAACAGCAAATCGGTATAAGGGTGAATGGTCTGCTCCGACAAAGCCGGTAAACTGTCAACTTTGGCTGTCTGTAGCTTGCTCTGGTGGCAAGATCCGCACCCTGCTTCAGCAAATAAGCGCTCACCGCGTTTTACTTGCGGATCATCCAGATTGCGGCGCACAGGCACAGCCAGATGACGGGAATAGAATTCAACAAAATTCATGATCTTATCGCTGACTTCGGGGGAGCCGCCATTGGGCAGTGTTTGACATACGTCCTGACCGCTGGTGCAGTTTTCAACCGGAAACAAACGACTTGTCAGGCCAAGATCGCCGTTAAACGCGCCGGCGTTTTGCTGCATCAGTGTCGGCTGGCCCGCTTTCCAGCCAAATCGCCCGGCTACGGTTTGCTGTTTTTCCACATCCCATACCCGGTTCAGCCTGCCGGAAATCCCTTTATTTTCCAGTAGTTGTGCTGCCGCGAGGGATTCCAGGGTCTGCTCGGGGATCTGCTCCAGCAACCCCAGGCCAATCATGGGCGGTGCGATACGCGCCGACATCATGATGTCCGGATGCAGGTCGCCGTAGTTCAGATCAAGAATCGTCAGTGTGGGTTTACGCAATGTGACGATGTCGCCATCCGAAAAAGTAACCGGCACCTCACTGTACGTCACTGTGATCTGGCCTTCGGGCTTGGCGTCAGGCAGTGCAAAATCCTGCAGTTGACCGCCATAGACAGGATCTGGAATCACACCATCCAGAATCAGGGTTTTCTTTTGTTCCGGTGTCAGGGCCGGGATGCTTAACCGCACCAGCATAGACACAGCATTGGTATCTCCTTCTTCCGGCGGATGCCCCCGGCCATCTTTGATGTGGCAATTCTGGCAACCATTGGTGTTGAACAAGGGCCCCAGCCCGTCGCGGGCATCTGTGGTCGCGGGGGCCTGTACCCAAGGGTTACGGAAAAAACTGTTGCCGACACTAAAATCCAGACGGTGAACCAAAGGCAGGTTCGCCGCAGGCATGGAGAAGGCATTGGCACCGGTTTTAGTGACACTGGTCGCCCCACCGGATTTCAGTAAAGAAAGATCAGCCGTAGCCGCGGTTTCACTGCTTTGCTGGGCCACGGCAGGAAAAGCGATCGCTAACGGCAGAAAACATACAGCTATTCTGGCTGCAAAAGGCTTGAACTTCATGCTTGTACACGCTCACATTCTAAAGGCTTCAAATAACCCGTTATGACGGCAAAAGGGCTCAGATGAGCCCTTGTTTTTGTTTTTATTGATTCATGCCATCACAGTTTAAAACTGATGGTCAGCGGTATCCGGATTCAGGTTTGTGACACCCAGAATACTGGCCGCGCGCTCGATTTCCGCCGTTTGTTTCACCAGCGACATGATGGCGTCATTAACCAGCTTGTTACCCGCTTTATTACCCGCCGCAATCAACTGATCAAAATGCTGATTATTCTTTTCTGCCGACTCAACCAGGCTATAAACCTGCGAGCGAGCATTGTCGAACTCAGTATGAATCGCTTTGGCTGCTTGCTGATCTTTCTCAGCCACCAGATCGTGGATACTCGGCCCTGTCACTGTGCTGCCATCAACACGCTTGTAAGTACCGGTATAAACGTTATAAATACCCTGCTCATTGTAGAAGTGTGAGTTATGGGTGTTGTCTGAAAAACAGTCATGCTCATCTTCGGTCGAGTTGGCTTCCAGCGCCACTTTCATACGCTCACCGGCCAGTTCACCCAGCGACAGTGATCCCATCCCGAACAGCATTTTCCGCAAGCCGTTATCCGCTGAATCCGCCAGCAACTCGCTGCGGTAATTGCCTTTCTCGGTGACAGACCATTGCTTAGCCATCCAGTCCAGATCTGTCAGCAGCAGCTCAGATGTCGCTTTCAGGTAAGCACGGCGGCGATCACAATGGCCGTTAGTACAAGCTTCACCATTTGCAAAATCGGTATAGGCACGCTCACCGGCACCAGCAGAGGTACCATTCAAATCCTGGCCCCACAGCAAAAACTCAATAGCATGATAACCGGTTGCGACGTTAGCTTCTGAACCACCGACTTCATTCATATCCGCCAGTAACTCAGGAGTAATTTGCACCGCATTGATCGTCGCGTTACCCACCTGAATCGTTTCACTTGCAATGATATTAGCGGTGGCACCGTCATTACCAAGCTCATAGTGGTAACCCTGAGCAACATAATCGATCAGACCTTCATCCAAAGGCCAGGCATTCAACTGACCTTCCCAGTCGTCTACAACTGTGTTACCAAAACGAAACACTTCCGATTGCTGATAAGGGATACGAGCCAGCTTCCAGGCCTCTCTGGCTTCAGCCAGCGTCTTTTCAGAAGGAGCAGCAATCAAAGCATCAATGGCTTTGTCCAGATTTTGTGCCGTTGTCCGGGCATCACTGAAAACATTAAAAGCAATATCTGCGTAGTGGCTGACCACATCTTGCTTAGAAACAGCAGCATGCGCTGAAGCGGAGGCCACGACAGAAGCAGCCAGCAGAGAAAGGGTAAAAGTCTTCTTCATCTTGGGCGTATCGTCCTTGGTGAAATTAAAAATAATGAGGCTATATTGAGAATTATTATTATTCACGAAAACAACAATAACAAGTAACAAGTAGAAACAATTTGAAAAACAGTGACCAAAATCCGTACAAACAAAAAAATACGATACGCAGTGGTTAAGGTTTAGCCATTTTCATTAGTGTGCCTCAGAATAGTCCACCGCTCCTTATCGAGATTTCGGTGTGGGTCCGATAACTATTCCATTAATCTACAATAGAAATTATCAGCAGGAATCGACAGCTAATCTGTTTATCAGGAATTACCTGAGTTGTTCGTCGCTGCTTCCTGATGTCAGAAGCCGATAAATCGAGCAAATCATGGTTTTTACAGCATTTTTGATAGCTGGCTTATTAATTGGCGTGCTAGAATTTTGGCTTTACTGAAGGTCTGGCTGAAAAAGATAAACCATCACGTCAGCTAACTACTCAGACAACCTGAATCAATAAGTGCTTTTGCCGTTTCTATCACGCAACAATCCATCGCCTGATGTTCCGTGCGGCAACAAGGTGGGAGAGCAACATGGACAAACATGAAGAAGTCCTCATCGCCCTGCGACAAATAATCCGAGCGATCGACCTGCATTCAAGACAACTGAACAAATCAACCGGTCTGACCGGACCGCAATTGGTACTCATGAAAGCCATACGCGATTCAGGTGAAGTGACTATTCGCCAGCTTTCCAGCAACACCAATATGAGTCAGGCAACAGCAACAACGATTCTTGACCGATTGGAAAAACGTGGCCTTGTCATCAGAGAAAGAAGCAAGCTGGATAAACGAAAAGTACATGCGCATCTCACCGCGGAAGGCTTGGCTAATCTGGATAAAGCCCCGCTGCCTTTGCAGGAAAGTTTTGTTTCCCGTTTTCAGCAGTTAGACGAGTGGGAACAGTCGCTGCTGCTATCGTCGGTACAGCGCATTTCTTCCATGATGAATGCCGAACATCTGGATGTGGCACCTATGCTTGAAGTGGGCAGTATTACGCAGACGCATCCCGACGATACCTCAGGCCACCACTAAGCTTCCTTTCTGATAAACCGCCGGACAGTTTACTGGCGGTTTATCTGTTATTTTCCCGCTCGACCATCGCCTCCCCCCGCTGGCTTTGCTATCATCGATTCCAACTATTCATCAATAATGCACCAGGAGCTATTGTGCTGCTTGAAGGTGTGGAAACATTACTGGTACTTGCAAAAGAAGGCACCATGAGCCGTGCCGGCAGCCGTTTATACATCAGCCAGAGTGCTGTCAGTAAACGTATCGCCAGGCTTGAACAACGGTTAGGCAAAAAGCTGATTGTGCCTGATGGCCGGAATATCAAGTTAACCCCGGATGCGCAGGCATTAGTGGCGCAGGTCGGCCCCGGTTTCAATGAATTAAAAGGCCAGATCTTCGATCAACAGGCCATCCGGGATCATAGCCCGGTTATTCTGGCCTGTTCTGAAACCCTGGTCGCGGGTTATCTTGCCGCCTTAATGGGAAGCTTTCTGAAAGACGACCCTCATATAGTGCTCAATACCCACCATACTCCCGTTATTGTAGAGAGAGTACAGGCCGGTGATGCAACCGTCGGGTTTTGTGCCGGTCACCTGCCCGCCCATCACGGACTTCAGGCAAGGCATCTATTCGATGAGCCTTTTACTGTGGTGTTCAATCAGCCGCTGGATGAGGCACCAGAGTGCCTGCTGACCAATGATCTCAGCAATCCTGCCAATGCCTATCAGGCGGGATTATTGCAGCAGGCGGGGATCCGCCCTTTGATGGAAATGGACTCTTACACCGCAGCCGCCAAACTGGCATTGGGCGGAGCAGCCCCTGCACTGGTGCCGCTTTCTGTGGTGAAAACACTGGCAATCAAAGAACAGCATTGCCAGCATTTTGCGTTTCTTGATGGCTTTGCCCGGCCCATTTATCTTTGCTACCGACAACACAGCTACCGCTCAGAACGTGTTAAGCACCTTATTGAAACCATTGCGGATTTTGTTCCCACAGCAGCTTTACTGCCATCAGCATAGACATGATCACCACCATAGGACGAATTAACTTTCGTCCGTTACTGACCACAATTTTGGCACCGATCCTGGCACCGATGAATCCACCTACCGCCATCACCAGGCCAATCTCCCATACCGGCAGCCCTGCCATGATAAAGAACATCAGTGCGGCAATGTTGGAAGTGAAATTCAGCACTTTGGTACGGGCTGTCGCTTCCACTATGCCCAGACCGGCTAAAGTGACAAAGCAAATGGTAAACAATGAGCCGGTTCCCGGCCCGAAAAAACCATCATAAAAACCAATGCTGGTGCCGACAGTAAAGGCAAAAAGACCGTCAGAAATCTTAGCTTTACCGCCATGTACACTGGCCTGGGGCGCAAACAGAAAATACAGAGAAATAACAATCAGCAAAGCAGGAATCATAGTCGTCAGCAACCCTGCATCAATCACTTGCACCAATTCCGCACCCACGGCTGAACCGACAAAAGTACAGATTATTGCCAGCACCATTTGCCGGAGATCGACCAGGCCGTTACGCACAAAATAATAGGTAGCCGAAAAACTGCCAAAGGAGCTTTGCAGTTTATTGGTTGCCAGAGCCTGTGTTGGCGGCACGCCGGCTGCCAATAACGCAGGCACGGTCAGCAACCCGCCGCCACCCGCAATAGCATCAATAAAAGCAGCCAGACCGGCCACAAAGAATAAAATAGCGAGAATGTCTAAAGAGATGTCCATACTTCTTCCTGAAAACGATGGGGACCTGTACCCATAGGCCGGAAAAATTAGCATCACTCAGAACCCGTTAACAGCGAAAGCTGAGATATCAATTCATTCCCTAATGGAATCAATTAACCACTAAGACGACTTGAGTGCCTGTCCGTCTTTGGCGGCCGGTTTTGGGGCAGCCGGTTTTGGGCGACCGGTTTGGCCGTCCGGCGCTGGCGTAACAGATCTACACTTAACATGGAGGTAGAAGCGTATGTATATCGAGATTCAGCGCTCTGAGCTCAGTGCCGGTTTGTCACAAGCAGGAAACTTACAGGAATGGGTAGATGCTGCTATTCAGGCGCTGGAGGACTTACTGAAGTCCCCGCAAGATTAACTGAAAGGATCAGAATCATGAAAAAAGGGAGTGAACACTCCCTTTCCGGCTTATGGTTTTATGACATCGTTCATGATTGCGTAATGCGCCGTCTGCGTTGGCTTCTTAATAGCCCTAATAAGCCAAGGCCAAGTAATGCCAAGCTACCCGGCTCTGATACGGGCGTTGGCGGATCGCCACCATCCGGATCAAATGCCACCTGGTCATGTGCCCACTCTTCAAAGCCTGAATCAAACTCAGAGAAGCTGGAGTAGAGAACGAAATTGTTCTGACCGGCGGGAATATTGGCAAAGTAATTCTCATTGATTAAGAACACTAAATCCGTCGCACCGCTACCTGGGCCGTTGTTATTCTTGCTGGTATCCAAACGCACAGAGTTATCCTGAAAAGCACCATTGTCATCCCAGTCCAGACTCCAGAGCAAAGTACTATTCTGCAAGTTCGCAATATCATCCACATTCTGGCTGGCAACACTTGTTGAGAACAGCATCAGGTTAGTGAGCACGATTTCATTATTATTACCGGTTTCATTAGCATCGAGAATAAAGGCATAGAAACCATCCAGTGACTGCAATTCAGAGAAGGTGACATCACGGGTAAAATTACCCGACGGGTGCTGATCCATCATATAAGGATCAGTGGTGCTGGTATTAAAACCTTCCTGGATACCGTTTCCATCCCCATTGCTGTTCCCATTCCCGTTACCGTTTCCGCTTTCCTGAACACGAAGAAATGATCCCAGATTACCCGACCCGGCCCCGGTTTGCTGATAAACAGCCACATAGCTGTCACCTTGGTTGCCCATCGTCAATACTGCCTGATCCACACCCGGTGCCGCTAAATTGATTTCAGCAGCATTGACTGAAGTGCCAAAACAGCACAATGCCGTCAATGTTAACCCATTCAATAACTTCATGCCTTGCTCTCCAATCTACAACATGAGTAACTAGGCTATGCAAGCAGCAAGCCACCTTATAATGCTTTGTTTTTATTTACAAAAATAAGGTGAACAAAGAGAGGGTGTAAAAGAAATCGACAGCCAGCCCTTTGCTATTCAGAGGCCTTTCGCGTCATTTCAGCCGACAAGGTTAACTGCACCATAACATACCGCTTAAACACTTCACTCAGGGGCTGAGTATCCAGTGCCTGTTGCATACAGCGAAGCCATGCTGCTTTCTCGGCGCTGTTCAGGCGAACCCGCCGCTGATTGGTATTCAGGTAACGCCGACCATTCGATTTAGTGTACAGCGGCACTTCACCCCGTATCCAAGTCAGCAGAAAAGTCGCCAGCGTTTCACGAAAATCAGTGAGATCGTCCGGATACTTGGCGCGAATTACAGCCAGTTCGGGTTGCGTTTCCATACACTGACAAAATGCATCGGCCAGTTTACGAATACCCGCGTCGCCACCTGCAGCATTCAACCGGTTGTTTCCAGATGAGAAATCAAGAATGTCACCGTTTACAATATCGGATATATCACGTTCGGGAGGTATCACAACAGCGCCCATTACAAAAAACACAGCTATGTATTAATTATCGGCAAAATACTGCCAGTTGAGGTAAAAATCTGTATTCGAAATGGGACAAAAGAAAGCCTTCACAACACTGTGAAGGCTTTAATGCATAACAGGAGAAGAAATAACCGTTCAGGTGTTGTTATGCGAAATGGGTATTACAATGAAGCGCTGTAAATCGTCTGGTTTTGCTGATATAGCCTTAAGCGCTGAGTAAACTTCGCAATGCGTTGCGCTTCTGCGTCCTGCTCCAATTTATCAAGGGCGATTTCCTGCGCTCTGACAGCCTGATTAAATTGACCGCAGGCTGCATAAGCGGCAGCGAGATTGTCATAATCACCCGCATCTGCCTCTGATTTTTTGACTAACTGTTTAGCCAGCTTCAGCGCTAAGTGGCCGTCGCGTGCTTTTTCATCTGAGCAGGTTGCGTATAACCAGACCAGATTACGCTTTGAATCCAGTGAGCCGCCATTCGACGCCTGAGTAAACCAGTGAATAGCTTTACCGCAGTTCACCTCGCCTGCAGCGCCGGAAGCATAATAATTGCCCAGCTCGACCATGGCAGGGATATCACCTTCATTGGCCGCCTTGCTGTACCAGTTGATTGCCAGCTCATTATTCTGCGGCAGCAACTGGCCTTTTTTGAACAGATCGCCGATCATCGTTTTCACTTCAGGCATATCTACCGCGGCTTTTTCCAGCCAGTAAAGCCCTTTCAGTGGATCGGCCTCAATGCCGCTATTCCCTTCCAGATATGCCCGGCCCAGAAAAAGCTGCATATTCTTATCACCCGCTTCCGCTTCTAGCTCCACGTATTTAAGTGTGGATTTCAGGTGATTAGTCGGTTTTGTGGTCACAGATGCCTGAACCGGATGTATACCATACGCCATCACAGCAACACCAAATACTGAACTGAGTGCAATTTGTTTTAGTAGTGTGAGTCCATTCAACGCCGGTGAAAGCAATTTGCCACTGAAAGTCATAGTTGTTTCTCTTTGGTTCCTGTACACGCAATGGAAAGAACTTTAATGAATGGAAGGTCAAAAAACAACCAGACCTATCTGGGCAATCGCGACTAAAAACATCGACATTGTTTATAAACAGGACGGGAATCAAAGAGTTGTTCTGAACGTACTAAGATTATTTTTGCGCAAAAATGAGATATTGATCTTGTGTAAAAAGCTAAAATTACGTATTTTCAGCATTATCGACTAGCTGTTCAGCAGAAATTCAAGCTTGTGGCAAAAAGAAACCGGTCGAACAAAGTCGACCGGTTGTGTTTACATCAACCCGATAACTCAGTAGATGTCATAGTTACCGTCTGCGTTATCTGTCACTTCAACATCGTAGTTGCCGTAACCGGAGAATTCGGGAATAGCATCATCGACATCACACATGATTTCGAAGTCATAGTATCCTTTCGGAATACTTGCCATACCGTAAGAATAGCCCCCGTTATCATCCTCACTTGCAGTGGTCACATAATCAGGATCACCTGAGCTTGGGCCATCGGAGTGAGATTTAAACAGATAAATCAGTTTCAGGCTGTCCTGCACGCAAGCCGAGTCCAGAATATCACCCACGACATCGATAGCATCCAGTTTATTCACCAGCCACATCCCTTTACCTGACAGCCCGTAAGCACCGTTATCCTGTATGTTAAAGGCACTATAAGGGTCAATCATCATGGAATAGGTTTGTGGGTAACCATACTTATCTTTCAGGTTAAAGCCCGCAAATTCCAGCTTACCGCCCAGATCAATTTTCTTGTAGTCACCATCATATTCCTGAACATAGGAATAAGGGCTACCGGTATTGATATCAATATCGCCATCAAGATCAACATCATAACCACCACCGTAACTACCCTGGTCGTTGATATTCAGAGTCACACTGACATAATCATCAACCGGCAGACCCACGCCTTTGAGCAGATAAGCCAAATCATTGCTCATATGCAGTAAATCAATCAGCACCATGCCTTCTGGCAGCGCATCATTGATAATTTCTGATGGTGGCACACAATCTGGATCCGACTTCAGCGCCTGTTCAATCACTTCATTGGTGTATTCAATAATATTACCGGCACTGCCTTTGATTTCCAGGCCCGTAATGGCCAGACACACTTTACGTGGACCATCATAACCGTCTCCAGGACTACCAGGGCCACCGGGATCACCAGGATCCGTACCCGGGTTTTCAGGTACTTCAATTGTGACGGGTACTTCCTGCTGACCATCTGAATCTAATGGTGTATTCGCAGCATTATCCGCACTGTCTGAATCACTACAACCCGCCACTGCCATCATGGCGAGCATTAATAGAATTATACTTTTCATGTCATCACCCCTACGACAAAACTTATTCATTCGTTATTCACTATTCACTCAACCCGACCGCCACGCCTGAAACATGCATTGAGTGGTTAGTCAGATGGCCGACTCCAACACTAAAATTCTAGGCACTCTATCGAGCCCCAAAGCGCTATCGACTGTGACACTAACGATTGAGAAACAGGTCTTAGGAACAAGACAAAACTGACCGCATGATGATGCAAAACAGGATAAAAAGAGGCGAAGTGATCGCTCAGACAACGCTTGATACAAAAGCCCTCAAGTCAGAGGGCTGGAGAGAACAGGAAAAAGATAGGACAAAAAAACCAGCATGATTCCACGCTGGTTTTCGTTTTTCGTCAGATTTAGGCCGGGTCTAACTCGAGTTGCCTGCCCGGTTCCGGCTCACCTTTCGGTTCCTGACCAAAACCACGCAAGCCCACCACATGGACGTGTTCCCGATCTTTAAAGATCTTGCGCACAAGCTTGTAGGTGGTGCCCTTCTCCGGGCTGATATTCTCTGGCGCAGCAATCAACAGCTGCATGTCCAGACGATCACACAGCTCGAACAGAGTTGCGATAGACTTGGCATCCAGTCGCGCTGCCTCATCCAGGAACAGCAGACGACATGGAATAATATCTTTACCGCGCAGACGACGGGCTTCTTCTTCCCAGCTCTGCACAACCATCAGCAAGATAGCCTGACCTGTACCAATGGCCTCACCGGTTGACAAAGCGCCCGATTCGGCCTGCAACCAGCCATCTGTACCACGGTTCACTTCAATGCTGAGCTCCAGATAGTTCCGGTAGTCCAGCAACTCTTCACCCAGAGTTTGTGGTGAACGCTGACCCATATCAATATGCGGATTCAGTCGCTGGAACAGCTTGGCAATGGCTTCAGAGAAAGTCAGACGGTTATTGCCGAACAAATCCTGATGCTGATCCTGCTGATCAGCCAGACCCGTCAGCAGAGATTCATGGGTTTCACGCACGTTCACATTCAGACGCACCCCTTTCACCTGACCAAAACTGATGTTCTGCAGGCCCTGGTTCAGCATCTTGATACGGTTTTGCTCGCGCATAATGGTCTTGCGGATGATATTCGCCACACTGTCTGAGCTGATAGCCAGACGCTTTTCACGTGCTGTCAGCTCTTCTGTCAGACGGGCCAGCTCAACTTCCATCTCTTCGATGGCCTCAACCGGATCGTCGGTACGGATAATATCGTGGCGGATACACTCACGCAGATGCTGGTACACAGCAATGTAGAACAATACTTTTCGCTCCGGACGTGATACGTCTTCAGAAGCACGCAGTGCATCACGCAGCGTTTCATTATCGGCCACGGCCAGACGCAGTGCGCCCAGGGCTTTATCTGACAATGAGCGCAGTTCGTCGGCCGTCATGTAGGCCATTTCGCGGCGATGCAGACGGCGTTCAACATCACTTTCTCGAGCCAGTCGCAGCACGGCACACCAGCCCGCTTTGGTGTTCACCACCAGGGTGCGTAAGTCGATATAATCTTTTTCTACCTTGCGCAGACGCTTCACCAGATTACGCATTTCCATATCCAGTGACGTGGTGGCTTTTTCCAGCTCGCTGCGACGGTTACGGGAACTGTGCAGACGCTCATGCAACTCATCACGACGCAGGCGTGCACGTTCTTCCGCTTCTAGATCAGCGCGGACACCCAGTTCCTGCAGCTCGCGTTCAAATTCCTGTACGGTTTCCTGCTTGGCCTGGTGTGAACTTTTCAGCGACGCCAGCAACTGGTTGTACTGGTTGCTCCGAGTCTGCGCCTGTTTCAGGCTCTCACGGTGGCGGGCACGTTCGCGTTCCGCCGTTTCCAGTTTGGTTTTCAGCTGCTCGTTGAGCTCAGAGCTCTTGCTCAGCAGCTCAACCGCATCGGCATAGCCAAAGTGGTGGCGACGTTCAACCAAATCAGCCAGTGCAAAAATCTGGCTTTTCAGGGTCTGAAGGGCCTGATCCGCATCCTGATACTCGGCCTGCATGGCATCAAACCGCTCAGGGTCGGTATCCAGTGCCGACACCAGACCTTCCAGCTCTTCCAGTGCTTTGCCGTGACGTTCAAGGTAATGACGTGCTTCGTCAATCTGGGAAAGCTGCTGCTCCACCTCTTCAAGGCGGGCGGCGATCGTCTCATCTTCTAACAAGGCCACGACCGGCTGCAGTTTGGATAACAGCGATAAACCTTCACGTGCAGCGGTGAGCTGGCTGCGCTGCTGCTGCTCGGTAGCTTCGGTGTCATTCAACTGACGCTGAATCTGATTACGTTTTTCACGCGCGATACGAATTGCTTCTTCCGGATCGGCATCGAAAGCGACCGCCAGATGGCTGGCGACGAAGGCATTGAAGCTCTGGTACAAACGCTGAAGTTTCTGCGCATCAAAAGATGCCTTGGCGTGATCCTCAACAATCTGATCACGCTCTTCGCGCAGAATCGCCAGACGCTGCTCGCGGGCGGCCCGGCCAAACAGTGGCACTTTCGGGAATCGGGAATAACGCAACTGCTGCTGATTGAGCTGAACGCACACTGCGCCTTCCAGTTCGTCAACAACAAAGCTGCTGTCGTCAAACGAGTCCGCTTCGCCTTCGATGATATACAGATCGTCCGGGCAGTCATCCAGCCCTGAGAGTTTCTCGCGGACTGACTGAAGATCCTGTACCACGATGGCATGGCGTGCAGGACCGTACATGGCACTGAAGTACGGCGCATCATCAATCGTGATGTCGTCATAAATCTCAGACAGTAAGGTACCGCCCAGCACATCGGCAATCACACGCAAACGGGAATCATCGCTGCCGCCCGGTAAGGCCAGACGTTCGATTTCATGTTCTACATTTTGCTTGCGCACTGCCAGCTTGTCTCTGGCATGAATGGCGTCACGCTCAGACTCCAGCGTCTGATGCATGGCCGTCATCACCGCCTGGCTGTCATAAAGATCCTGGCCAGATTGTTCTGCCAGTTTTTCCAGCGCATCACTGGCAGCAATCCAGGTCGGCGCTTTGCCTTCCTGCAGGCTGATGTCTTTCGACAACTGCAGTTCCTGGCGGCGCAGCTCACTGCGTTTTTCCACCAGATCAGACTGGTTCTGCTCCAGACTCTCTAAGGTTGCTTCGTGACGGGCCTGCTCTTCAGCCAGCGCCAGTTCGCCATCAACCTCAACGGCAAAACGTTTCGCGTAGGTATCTGCCAGTTCCTGGGCCTGACGCTGATGACGCATGCTGCGCTCCAGATCGCGATACTGAGCACTCAGCTGTTCACTGCGCTGAGCAATCATCCGCAATTCACGGCCTGTCGCCAGTAATTCACGGGCTTTTTCACCTGCCGATGCACGATCAACAGCACCGGCAATGGTCACCACCAGCTGCAGACCACGCTCAAATTGCTGCGCCGCGGCTGCAGACATATCCAGCTTATGTTTGAGTGCCAGCAATGCCGTGGTTTTACTGTCTTGCTGCTGTTTCAGGCTGGACAGCCGTTCAGCGGCATTCTCCTGATCCAGCGTGTCATCTGCCGAAATCTGACGGGCCTTTTCCAGCGCCTGAACGGCTTGCTGGTACTGTAAGGCGCGGGTTTGCTGTGCATCCAATGCCTGCTGATAATCAGCCAGCTGAGATTTCAGGCTGTCGACCTCGTCTTCACTGAGCATGGCCTGTTCTTCCGCCAGTGCCAGTTGCTCAGCCGCTTCTTCGACAATCATGACCTGCTCTTCCAGACGCTCAGTCAGCTCAAGAAGATCATCACGGTAACGCTCTATTTTTTCCTGCTGGCGAACGGCCGTCTGAACCAGTTGTAAGTGATCCGATGCCGCCTGATGATCCTGCTCCAGCGCACTCTCGTTGTCTTTCAGCTCGTCGAGCTCTTGCGACATGTTGCCGAACACCTGCTGTTGATCAATCAGCGTCTGGCGTGAGCCCAGTAATTCGCGACGCAGACCAAGTGTCTGTTCCAGCTTGATACGACGCTCGTTGGCATGACGCATGTAGTCGGCAGCCACATAATTGGTCGCTTCAGTGATCAGGTGTTTAAACAGATCACGATCGCTCTGGGTCACTTTGATCGCTTCGAGCGTCATGCGGTTTTCACGCAGCGCCGCTTCCATATCCTGGAAGGCTTTCTTCACGCCAGAGTTATGCGGCAACAGGTAATCACGCAGCGAGCGTGTAATAGCACTGGAAATACCGCCATACAGCGACGCTTCGATTAAACGGTAGAACTTAGACCTGTCGGTACTGTTACGCAGCTTCTTCGGCAAAACACCGAATTCAAACATCTGCGTGTGGTAGTCCGTAACAGAAGAGAAAGTTTTAAACTGTACACCTTCGTACTGAGACACAGCGTCTTTCACTTCATTGATCTGACGCACTCGTGCCTGGTTCTCAGACAGGGTTTCCACCAGAATATCCGTCGGTTTCACCGCTGACGGTAAGCCTTGGATCAGGAAAGGTTTGATGTCGACTTTCTTGTCCCGGCCGGCAACCTGCTGCAGTTTCACCGCAAAAATAATGCGCTGGTTCTTGGAGTTGACGATATCGAGCGCAGAATAACAGGCGCCTGGCTTGAGCTTGCCGTGTAACCCCTTATCACGGGACGCATTGGAACTTCCCGCTTCTGTGGTATTACGAAAGTGCAGCAGGCTCTGATCAGGGATCAAAGATGTGATAAACGCAGCCATGGTGGTGGATTTACCCGCACCATTACCGCCGGAAAGTGTGGTGACCAGTTGGTCAATATCAAATGTCCGGGCAAAGAAGCCGTTCCAGTTAACCATGGTCAGAGATTGGTACTTACCGCGCTCCATCAGGCGTGTTCCTCTTGCTCGGTTTCTTCATCACTTGCAGTGTCGTTCGGTTGCTCTGCCTCAATCAAACTGGATTGAGTCGGCAATTGCTGATGCACTATGGCTTCGCCGTCACGGATCAGGCGAAGCTGAGCTTCCCGGATATCATCACTGTTACGCACATCTGCACCAAAGCGGAATACCGCTTCACTGATGCGGAATTTACCGCTGTCGCCCAGCATGATCACCATGCCCAGACGGCGCATACGGCGCAGGGAAGTTTTCACTTTATCGAACAGTTTTTCACGATCCAGATCAGAGCCTGACGCCCGGTTGGTCACCAGCTTCATGAGTTTCTTTTCGTCGGCCAGCGACAAAAGCTCATCAAACAGTTCCTGATTGGTAAATATCCCCTCATGGGCCAGACGTTCAGGGCTCAGGTACAGGAAGCACAGTACTTTTCCTACCAGCATATCCAGCTCAGACAGCACAGAGCGGCCAATCAGCGAGGTGGAGCGGGGACGCAGATAGAAGAAGCCTTCAGGGGCTCTGACCAGTTCAGCGTTATAGCGCTTATAAAACAGCATCAGGTCCTGCTCAAACTCCAGCAAAAAAGCATGATTATCCAAATCTTCGCTGGAAACATGGCGGCCCGAACGCAATGCATTATCCAATGCCGGGAACAAGGGGTTGGCAATGGCTTTGGCCAGATTCTCTGGCATAAATTCTTCAATATTTGTCAATGACATTGGCTTGTACCTTGGCTCCGTAGTCGTTGATCAGTTCCCAATCAGGCTGAATCGCACTGAAATCCGACTCGGAATAACCGAGCCTCACGGCCTGATCGACAATAATACGAGCTAAATCAAAATGTTGTGCATGGGAATGCTGGCTCAGATATTCCCGGATCAAGGCGCCCAGATTAATGGCGGCGCCCTGAGATTTATGAATATCCAGCATTTCAGCAATTCTTTCACTGAGCTGATCATTGACCTGGCTCAGTTCTTCAAATTCAACCGTTTCCGGCACTATGCCTGTTACTTCATCGTCACGCAGGACCAGTTCTTCATCACGCATGTCCAGCAGGCGATCAGCATCGGCGTAAGTGAGCTGCCATGGTGCGTCGAAAAACTCGGCGACCGACTGGCGCAAACGCTGGCTGAAGGCACGGTTTTTGTCCATATCAATGGCGGTACGGATAAACTTATGCACATGGCGGTCGTAGCCGATCCACAAGTCTATTGCCTGCTGACCCCAGTTAATGATCCGGTCCAGTTTTGCCTGCAGCGAGTACACCATGCCTTCGACATATTCCAGATCCAGATCCGAGGTTATGCTTACTGCATCCTGAATGGCAAGCAGCTGGGTTTGCAGCTGATCACCGGCTGCTTGCAGAGTATCCTGAAGCTCGCGCAGCGTACTGGAGGTTTCATTAAGCAGGCTTTCACAGTTGGTAATGGCCGCACGCCAGTCCTGATTCAGCAGTTCAGCAATGTCTTCTTTCACCTGCTGCTGCTGCTCATCCATGGTGCGCTGGTTCAGATCGATACGATCAAAAATCTCGGCCACTGAATATTTCAGTACCGCATAGACGTTGATCTTCCAGTGCTGTTCATTGCCGCCTTCATGGGCAGCGACCGCTGCTTTGGTCAGCTCATCGGCCACCATAGCCAACTGAATCGACAGCTTCATCGATGAGAACTCGCGATGACGGGCGTAGTAATCGGCAATACCCAGTGCCAACGGACTGAGCCGGTAAATACTGGCACCTTCTGTCATTTCACTGGTAAAACGGGAAATCAGACGCTGGCGCACCAGTTCGTTGATTGCGTTATTGGCGCGGAAAACCAGGGTGTCTTTCGACTGGTCAAACATATCGCTCACGATTTTGAACGCATCGACCAGTTCACCTTCCCCCAGTTCCTCATCCAGACGCTCGCCGCTTAACACGGCAATCGCCAATAAAAATGCCAGTCTTTCCGTTGGCAGGTTAAGGGCGAATTCATGTTGTTTCACCCAGGTCACCAGCTCAGGAACAGTCTGGGATTGGTCACTCATCCGTTGTCCTTATTTGTTAGATTTATTACTTGCAACCGGCTTTATGTTTCTTACTGCAACGGTTTCTGAGCGTATACATGGATATACCGCCCTAAAGATAAATACGGTTCCTGACGGCAGAGACGCTGCTCCATCGCCAGTAATTGTTCAAGACTGTAGTCACCCACCCTGTCGGTACGCATGTAATCATGAAAAGTCCGTACACCGGTTTTACCCAAAATGGTAAAACCGCCTTCCGTGAGCCATGCATACACCTCTTCCGGTGTCTGTGCCGACTGGGGCTGAAGCTTGAATCGTTTGCGGTGTGGCATCCCTTGTTCTACGTGGGTTAGATTACCGCAAATAAGGTTCTTAAACAGCAAGCCATTATGGTTATAAAACATGACGGACACTATCCCGCCAGGTTTCAGCTGCTTCATCAGGTGTTCGAGTGCGGCACGCGGATCGCTCAGCCATTCCATTACCGCATGGAACAAAATCAAATCGACCGGCTCATCCAGGTATTGATCAACCTGCTGCACCGGACAATGTATGAGTCGATATTGCTCAAGCAGGCCATTTTTGGCAATTTCCACACCTGCCAGTTTCAGCATTTCTCCAGAAAGATCACATAAAGTGATGGTATGACCACGTTTCGCAATCAATTGCGATAACTGTCCCATTCCGCCGCCAGCATCCAGCACATGCAATAATGCGCCCGGCTCTGCTGATGTCGCGTCAAGGGTATGTAAAATCTGCTCCAAATCTTGCCATACGACAGTCTGACGGATCAGCCCTTTTGCTGTACCGTAGATGTTTTCTGAGAACTTTTGGGCTAAATCATCAAAATTTCGATCTCTGATCACGTCAGTTTTCGTTATGATAGTGGCCTAGTCAGATGCTTATTGTGTCACAAGCTTTAGAGTAATAAAGACTTGGAGCGCGTATTCAAGCTCAATTGCTGAAATTTCGGACGACCTGATATGTTTGAACTGAAAAAAATCTTGTCAGCTTTTTTGATGCCCCTTCCTTTGCTGCTGATCGTGGGCATCACAGGGTTGATGATACTCTGGTTTACCCGTCGCCATAAATTGGCCGGGTACATGCTGGCCGTCTCCTTATTGGGTATTTTCCTGGTTGCCTTTCAGCCTGTCTCCAGTAGCCTGCTGACCCCGTTAGAACGTCAGTATAAAGGCTATATTCCTTCCGGACAGCCGGTGGATTACATTATGGTGCTAGGTAACAGCCATGTAGTCGACAAAGATCTGCCTATCACCTCTGAGCTGTCACGCGCCTCGCTGATGCGCCTTGCTGAAGCCATACGTATCCATAATCTGTCACCCGGTTCCAAAATCATCCTGTCAGGCTATGACGGAGGCACTGAAATCAGTCAGGCCAGAATGATGGCAAAAGTGGCCATCGCATTAGGGGTGAATAAACTGGATATACTTTTGCTGGAAACCGCAAAAGATACCTGGGAAGAAGCCTTTCAGGCCGCTTCTGTGGTCGGCAAGCGCAACTTGGTTCTTGTGACTTCAGCCAGCCATATGCCGCGTGCCATCACCGAATTCAGTCAGGCTGGCCTGAGCCCGATTCCTGCCCCGACAAATTATCTCGCCAGTGATGAAATCCACCAGCCCTGGCTGAAATACGCACCTAAAGCCCAGTATCTGGAACAAACAGAGCGATTCTGGCATGAAACGCTGGGGAAATGGTGGCAGAAATTGCGTGACATGGCCGACAGCGCCGCGCCCGTCAATGTCGTGCAGCCTGTCGCCAACAACACCGCCGCCTGAAACGATTCAATACAACAGCCAGCTCATTGCTGGCTGTCACTGCACAATTATTCCCCTCCAATAGGTTACAGCTTAACCAATATTCCATTTGGTTTTAACATGTTCGATTTTTGAATAGTTAAAGTAATTAGGAAACATTCCTTAAACTCCGCTTAATCCCTATGATGCTGAAAACATTTTTTGACAGCTCTGCGCAACATGTTATGCAGGCTGGATACCTTATGAATAGAGAGAAGTATGTTTCTAATCGTGAACCTGGCGGTATTTGCGCTGCTGATTGCCTTTCTGGTGAAACAACAAAACAGTGATCAAACCCTGTCCAAGCGTGTATTTACAGGTCTGGGACTGGGTGTCATTTTTGGTGCGGCGCTGCAGTTTTTTTACGGTGCCGGGCATGAAGCCATTGCAACCACGCTCAAGTATGTCGGTATTGTCGGTTCCGGCTATGTCAGCCTGTTAAAAATGATTGTGATGCCTTTGATCATGGTGTCGATTATCGCCGCTATCGTCAAAGTGAAGAATGCCGGTTCACTGGGCAAAATTTCAGGCCTGAGCATTGGTATCCTGCTGGCAACCACAGCCGTATCTGCACTGATAGGTATTCTGGTCAGCAACATGTTTGGTCTGAGCGCTGAAGGCATTGTTCAGGGCGCGCGTGAAATTGCCCGTGGTGAAGCACTGCAGACCCGTCTGGCCTCGGTAGAGACCCTGTCTCTGGCTGACATGATTATTTCTTTCTTCCCGGGTAATCCGTTTGCCGATTTGGCAGGCAGCCGTCCAACCTCAACCATTGCAGTGGTGATCTTCTCCGCGTTCATTGGTGTCGCCAGCCTGACCGTTATCCGCACTCAGCCAGAACTGGGCAAGAGCCTGGAAACCTTTGTCAATGTAGCACAGGAAGTGGTCCGAACTCTGGTGCGCATGGTGCTGGCTCTGACACCGTATGGCGTACTGGCACTGATGACCAAAGTCGTTGCCGGTTCAAACTACAGCGATATTCTGAATCTGCTCAACTTCGTGGTGGCTTCCTACGTCGGCCTGGGGCTGATTCTGGTAATGCACCTGATTCTGGTAGCTGGTGTCGGTGTGAACCCTGTGCGTTTCCTGAAAAAAATCCTGCCGGTGCTGACTTTCGCCTTCACCTCACGTTCCAGCGCAGGCACCCTGCCACTGAACATTGAGACTCAGGTGAAAAAACTGGGTAACGGTGAAGCCGTTTCTAACTTCTCTGCCTCTTTCGGTGCCACCATGGGCCAGAACGGCTGTGCCGGTCTGTACCCGGCCATGCTGGCGGTGATGATTGCCCCGACCCTTGGCATTGACCCGCTGGATCCGGGCTTCATTATGACCTTGATTGCAATCGTTACTATCAGCTCATTCGGTATTGCCGGCGTGGGTGGCGGGGCAACGTTTGCCGCCATTATCGTTCTGTCTGCGCTGGATATGCCTGTGGCACTGGCTGGGCTGCTGATTTCCATTGAGCCATTGATTGATATGGGCCGTACTGCGGTGAATGTCAGCGGTTCGATGACTGCCGGTACAGTGACATCCCGGGTATTGGGACAAGCAGACAACAGCATTTTCGACAGCGATGAAGAAATCAGTGGTGAGCGGGCTAACGCCTGATCCGCTAGCAATACGGATACACAAATAGCCCGGTCCTGACCGGGCTGTTTGCATTCAGGGTTATCACATGTTTACGTCATGCCCATTTTTCAAAACCTTTCCAGCGTTTTCATCATCTGATCAATCAGCGCGGCGCGCTTTCTGAAATCAACAAAAAAATTATTAATCAACAACACCAAACCATCCCCTGTCTCCGGATCAACCATGACGCGAGATAGAATGCCCGGCCCACCGCCATCATGGCCCCAAAATGCCCCGTAACGGGGAGATTTGAATTGAAACCAGCCCAGCCCAAGCGTACTCCCCGTACGCGGATCATGGCGCTGAACCTGCCACATGCTATTCAGCGTTTCTCTTTTAAGCAGAGCAGGCGTCGTTTTATCCTGGGGCAAACAGGCACACATCAGGGTGACAAATGCGTTGGTGGAAGATCCTAATAACGCCGCAGCATTCAACGGTGAAAAATACTGACAATCATTAAAGGCAAAATAGGTTTTATGATCATCCGCTGTAACAGCCGTCCGGTCCAAATAGCCTCTGTCCTTCATCTGCTGGGTAAATACTGCCATGATTGGGGCTCTTGGGCTGTTTTTGGCCTCATAAGGCGTGATGATTTTTTGCTGATCCAATTCAGCCTTTTGCCAACCGATATCCTTCAAACCTAAGGGCGAAAAAATATGCTGCTGGGTATAGTCTTCAAATGAGAGGCGGCTCACCTGCTCAATCAAACAGGCTGCGACCATGGTATTCAGGCTCGAATAACCTGCAATCACCCCAATGGGGTCTGGTGTTAATTGCGAAAAATCTCCAGGCTGATAAGGATCAAACGCCAAGGCCGGATCGTGTTGGGCGCCCTGCGGCGATAAATAAGTCGTCACCCAGGTTTTCAAATCAACCGAGTCCTGCTTGCAGAAAAAATCGGCCATGCTGTCAGGTGCCGATGTCATTTTCCGGGTCGACAGCGACGAACTGTGAGTCAGCAAGTGATAAGGAGTAATCGGTGTATCCGGAAAATGCGGATTGCGCAATGTGAACCCCAGGTAGTCACTGACATCATCATCCAGCCGGACCTGATTCTGCTCCACCAGCTGCATCAGCGCTATCCAGGTCACCAGCTTAGAGACAGATCCCAGTGTCGGCCAAATACTGTCCAGCGTTGCTGGCACTCTGTTTTCCAGGTTCTGGTAGCCAAACCCTCTGCCCCACACCATCTGACCATTTTTGATCAGAACCGCGCCGATAGATGCAGCCGGTAAATCGGTTAAAGCATCATTGAACATCTCATCCAAAGCCGCCTCCGGCGTTTGGGTATCATGGAGCCACCATGCGCCTGTGGTGCCCGCCACACCAGCAATCACAGCACTTTTCAGTAGACCTCTTCGTGAAATCTTTTGCATTATCAACCAGTCATTAACAGTGAAGAAGATTCAGAGATAGGACCCACCCGGAACACACGAGCGTTCAACCAGCCCCTCTTAAGCAACTGATTTTATAACTAATTGAAAGAAAAAGTCTGCGAAAGATATCACTGATGCGACCAGAACCATTAAATGCGGGGGAGAGGAATCAGAATGGTGAATGAAAAAAACAGCCGGCCTAATGGCCGGCTGTTTTTATTTCGCCAGATCAATCTTACTTAATCAGCAAACGGACTTTTTCCAGATCTTCCGGGGTGTCTACTCCAGCCGGCGGCGGATCAATGGCGACATCGACGTGAATTTTTTCGCCGTGCCACAGCACGCGCAGCTGCTCGAGCGACTCAATTTTCTCAAGTGCACTGGGTTCCCAGTTGATGTAGGTATTGATGAAACCAGCCCGGTAGGCATAGATTCCGATATGACGCAGCAGGTTCTGATGGATCTCCTGCGGGCGCTTGGCAAAGTTATCACGGTCCCACGGAATGGAGGCACGGCTGAAATACAGCGCGTAACCGTTTTTATCCATCACCACTTTGACGGCATTCGGGTTAAACACTTCATCAGCATGGTCAATCTCAACTGCCAGGGTCGCCATAGGCGCGTCACTGCGGGCCAGATTGTCCGCCACCTGACGAATGATGCTTGGCGGGATCATCGGCTCATCGCCCTGAACATTCACCACTATCTCGTCAGCAGCCAGTTGGTATTTCTCGACCACTTCCGCCAGGCGCTCAGTGCCGGATTCATGATCCGCCCGCGTGAGACACGCCTCGCCGCCAAAGCTTGTCACCACTTCTGCGATGCGCTGATCATCCGTCGCGACAATGACCTGTCTGGCACCGGCTTTACTCGCTTGTTCGTACACCCACTGAATCATCGGTTTCCCGGCGATATCGGCCAGCGGCTTGCCGGGTAATCGGGAGGATTGATAACGGGCCGGAATAATGACAGTGAATGCCATTACATCACCTCATCGGCACTCAAAGTGCGCGCTTCCGGCTCCAGCAGAACTGGAATGCCGTCATTTATCGGATAAGCCAGGCGATCAAATTTACAAATCAGTTCATTATTGTCTTTATCAAAGTGCAGTTTGCCTTTGCATACCGGACAAGCAACGATCTCAAGCAGACGGTGATCCATATTCTTCCTTCACTTCTATAATTTTGTTCAGTAATTCGATTGACTGAGGCTCTGAAAGTTTGGCATCAACAGGCAGATACCACCAATTTTGCCGGGCAAATGCCTGACACTTCACCGCATCTTTTTCAGTCATCACCAGGTGTTCGCCTTGCTCTGCCAGCGCTTCCAGTTCACTGGCCTCAAAAGCCTGATGATCCGAGAAAGCCTGACAATGAACCGGGGACACTCCCAGCGCATTTAATGTGGCAAAAAAGCGTGGCGGATGACCGATTCCGGCGATGGCCACGACCTTTTGCAGGCTGTCTGGTGCACGGCGTTCACCCGTCATTAAATTCACCAGCTCGCCTGGCTCAAGGTGCATGGCAATTTCGTTACGCCGGGCATCGCCGCCATTGCAAATCAAAAAGTCGACCTCGTTCAGTCTGTCGCAGCTCTCACGCAGCGGCCCCATAGGGATCAACTGCGCATTGCCGAAACGGCGTTTACCATCGATGACGACAATTTCAATGTCTCTGTCGAGCGCGTAGTGCTGAAGGCCGTCATCGGTGATAATGACATCGACGTCCTTTTCCAGCACTTTCACCGCTTCCGCCCTGTTTGGTGCAACTACAACAGGGGCACAGGTGCGACGGGCAATTAACACCGGCTCATCACCTGCTTCAGCCGTTGTTGTGCTCTCGCTCAGGCGCAGCGGGTAATGATCCGATTTGCCGCCATACCCCCGGGATACCACGCCTACTGTCAAACCCTGCGCCTGAAGTTGTTCCACCAACCAGATCACGACCGGCGTTTTACCGTTTCCGCCTGCGGTAATATTGCCGACGACGACCACTGGAACGCGGGCACGGTATGCCACTTTTTTACCGGATTGGTAGCTGAGTCGGCGCCGGCGACTAATCCAGCCAAATAGCTTGCTTAATGGCCAGAAGACAGGTGCCAGCGCCCACCCTCCCGGGTGGCGCTCAAACCAGATTTTTTCGATCAGACTTGCCATCAATGACCCGCTCTGCTTATTCGCCAAACTGAATTCGGTGCAGCTGCGCATAGGCACCGTCTTTTTCCAGCAGCGCGGCATGGACACCGCGTTCAATGATTTCGCCTTCGTCCACCACCAGAATTTCATCGGCATTTTCAATGGTCGACAAACGGTGAGCAATCACCAGCACAGTTTTGTCTTTCTGCAACTCATCCAATGCTGCCTGAATGGCGCGCTCAGATTCTGTGTCCAGCGCCGATGTGGCTTCATCCAGTATCAGCACTGGCGCATCACGCAGCAGGGCACGGGCAATGGCGATACGCTGACGCTGACCACCGGATAAACTGACCCCGTTTTCGCCGATAACCGTGTCCAGTCCCTGATCCATACCTTGGATAAAATCCATGGCGTAAGCAAGTTCAGCGGCTTTCTCTATATCTTTCCGGCTGTATTTATCATCACTGGCATAGGCGATATTGTTGGCAATGGTGTCGTTAAACAGGTGCACGTTTTGCGACACAATCGCCACCTGATCGCGCAGGTTTGCCAGTTTATAATCATGGATGTCACGCCCATCTATGCTAATCAGGCCAGAATCTATGTCATAGAAACGGGTTAGCAGATTAGCAATCGTACTTTTACCCGAACCTGAACGGCCAACCAGAGCCAGTGTTTTACCCGCCGGTAAGTCAAAACTGACATTGCGCAGTGCGGGAGTATCTTTTGTCGGATAAGTGAAAGTGACGTCATTAAAGGCCACATCCCCTTTCACGCGCTGCGTTTCGTAAGTACCGTGATCTTTTTCGGTTTCCAGCTCCAGGATGCCGAAAAGCGTCTGGCACGCCGCCATGCCACGCTGGAACTGAGAGGTGACATTGGTCAGCGCTTTCAGTGGCCGCATCATGCCGAACATGGCACCAAAGATCAGGGCAAAAGTACCGGGAGTCAGTTCACTGCGCAGACTTTCGGTATTGGCCAGGATCAGCACAGCAACCAGCGCCATTGACGCAATAAGCTGAATAACAGGGTTGGCAATGGCCTGAGCCGACACCAGCTTCATGGTCTGCTGACGCATGCGGTTGCTGACTTGCTCGAAACGGTTTTTCTCAACCTGCTGGCCGCCATAGCTCAATACCACTTTGTGCCCTTTCAGCATCTGCTCGGCCGATGAGGTCACAGAACCCATGGTGTCCTGCATATTTTTAGAAATGAGGCGGAAACGCTTTGAGACCACACGAATACTGACAGCCACCACTGGGGCAATCACCAGCAAAATGGCAGACAGTTGCCAGCTGTTCCAGAACATCATCCCCATCAGCGCAATAATGGTCGCGCCTTCACGAACCAGGCTGACCAGCGCACCACTGGTTGCGGAGGCAACCTGCTCAGTGTCATAGGTAATTCGGGATAAGAGTGCGCCGGATGATTCTTTGTCAAAAAAACTGACCGGCATCGTCATGAAGTGGTTAAACACCTGCCGGCGCATATTCATCACAACATTGCCGGAGACCCAGGACAGACAGTAAGTGGAAACAAAGCCACTCAAGCCACGAACCAGCATCAACCCCAGAAGATAAAAAGGCATCTTGGCCAGAAAATTGGAGTCCACACTGTTCAGACCGCCAAAGCTTTCATCCATCAGAGGTTTGATCATTGATAACATCAATGCATCACTGGCTGCATTAATGATCAGCGCGATAACGGCAGCAATCAAACCCGCCTTATATAAGCTGATTGACGGCCAGAGTCGTTTGAACGTATCCCAGGTGGATTGATCGTTAGCTTGTATCATGTAAAACCGATTGTTATCTGTTAGTGGCGGTTATTCTACTCGTTAACGAGTCATGCACCAAGTAAGTTACAAGGCTCTCGTGCTTCTTAAATCCTGAAAAGCGATGCTTTTTTATCCGTTCGAGCCCAATTTGAGAGACTCAATCACGGCCTGAAAAGCGGTTGATACCAGTGTCGCTGGCTGTCTTTGCGATAGCGTGTGACCACCACTTCGCCCTGTTCAATACGCATGCTGACCTGGCCGTCTTCGGCCGTCTCCAGCCAATGCAAACCCTGCATCAGGTAACGATGCTTTACCTGCTCAGCCGGTAAAGCCCAGGGGCTGTATTTACCAGCAGAGACTAAGGCGTATGTCGCCTGCAACGAATCTAACCAGGTCTGAGTGGATGATGAGTTACTGCCGTGATGAGGCACCAGCAATATATCCGCTTTCAGATCCGGCTCCAGCCTGGCGAGCAGCAATTCCGAAATGGCATCAATGTCACCGGTTAACAACAGCGATGTGTCCGATTCCGGGTTTAGCCACTGGTCACTCACCTGTATCACACAGGAATGCGGATTGGCGGCTTTTGTTACCCTTTTCGGCGGCCAGAGCACCTTGAAGGTCAATCCCTGCCAGCGCCATAAACGTCCGCGTACACAAGGTGCAAAGCCCTCGCGCTTGTCACTGCTGCGCAGCCAGGCCGGATTCAGACGTGCTGTCACATCTGAAGTCCCGCCAGCATGATCGGCATCTGCATGGCTAAGAATAAGACCGTCCAGATGACGAATGCCCTGTCGTCTCAATACCGGCTCAATAACCGAGAGAGCCATGCTCCCGCCCGGCCAGCTATTTCCGGTATCGTAAAGCACAGCTCTGCCCTGTCGCTGAATCAGTATTGCCAGCCCATGTCCGACATCCAGCATATCGACCTGCCAGCTGTCAGGATTAAGCGTTTGGGACTTGCTCCAGTCACTGACTCCCCACAGCGCCAGTACCAGACTCACTTGCAGAGACAAAAAGCGTCGCCAGGGCAGAAGCCAGCACAGCACAATACCCGTCACCATGGCCAGCAGGACGATAAACAGACTTTCAGACAGTGGCCACCAGGCACCTTCCGCCAGACTTGCCAGAGCGATAACCGGATGCAGAGACCAGTCGGCTAACTGCCAGAACACACCTGAGAGACCGGGCACAGTGATAGTGACCACGGCCAGCAAGACACAAGGTACAGTCACCAGACTGACCCAGGGCACCGCGAGTAAATTAATCAGCGGCGCTGCCAGCGAGATCCCGCCAAACCAGACCCACTGCAACGGCAGCATTAACCCCAGCAGCGCCAGTTGCAGCAGCACATAAACACGGACTGTCTCGCGCCATGGTACTCGGACCTGCTCAGCCTGCTTTCGTCGCCGGATACCGCCAGTATTGGCCAGATACAAAACCAGCACAGCACCAAATGACAACCACAATCCGGCCGAGTAAGACGCCAGCGGATTGAGTATCAGACAACTGGCCAGTATCACAGACCACAATTGCAGTCCGCTCCACACTACACCGCAACGAATCATCATCAGACACAAGACCGATGTCAGTAAAGCGCGCTGAGTGGGAATACTGAATCCGGCCAGCCAGGCATAGCCATACGCCAGCAATAATGCCAGCCAGAAGGGTAACCAGAGCCAATACCCGGACTCAGGCAAGGCACCCCGTACCCGGCTTCCGATACCCCATCCAATCACCACAACCAGTCCGATATGCAGGCCGGATATCGCCATGAGGTGAGCCAGTCCGCTGTCGCGAAGTATCGACCAGTCATCCTGATCTAAACCGTCTCTCTCGCCAAAACCGAGCGCTAACAGATAGGCCCGGTAGGTGAAACCGTCTGTTTGCTGCACCGCGCGATCAAACCAGCGCTGACGCAAACTCATAGTGCCATTTTGCGACAACAAGGTACCGGCAATGACAGTCCCTGTACCATGGATACCGCTCCCCACCGCGTAACGTTCGGCATCAAATCCTGCGGCATTTGCCCGTCCGTTGGGGCGACGAACCCTGATATCCAATTGATACCGTTGCCCTTGTTTCAGATCCATCACCGCCGGCCAGTCAAGCAATAAACGGATCGCATCTTTTCGCAGAAGATCGCGTTCCTTCACACTCTCTGCAACAAAAATGAATCGCTTATCAAGAATATTATGATTAATTAGGCTGCGAACTTCGCCAACTATGGTAATATTCCCGCGCTCATGAGGAAGGCTATTGACTGCCTTGCTATAGTCAACAGCAGTTACCCAAGCCCAGAGCCCACCTATTGCGATCGCAAGAAACAAGTTGATACGCAAACAGAAAAATATCGCTCCACCTATAATCATGGCTGTAATAAACCATTTGTAGTCTGGTAAGGATTGCCAGTAGTGAAGTGACAAAACGCCAATGGATAAACCGGCTGTCATCTGAAACATCATGACAACCTGACGCTAACAGCCATTAAAAATAACGACAGACGATGCCAAGACAACTGATAAAACGTTTCTTGCCCAGCCCAGAGATGATTAAAAACCACAAGGCTTTGAAAGTTTTTGGTACTGTGCTGCATAACCCTAACCTGTGGTGTCTGAACCGCCGGTCTGCCTCTGGTGCATTCGCGGTGGGACTGTTTATGGCATACGTCCCCTTACCCAGCCAGATGATCATGGCTGCAGGGTTAGCCATCCTGTTTGGCGTCAATCTGCCGCTCTCCATTTCTCTGGTGTGGATTACCAATCCAATCACTATGCCGGTCATGTTCTACGCGGCATACAAGCTCGGAGCATGGCTGATGAACGTGCCCTATCAGCCTTTCCATTTCGAACTGTCCTGGGCCTTCCTTGAGCAGCAGATGAGCCAGATTGGCCCGCCGTTTCTGCTGGGCTGTTTAGTCTGCGGGACGATTTGCGCATTGATTGGTTACTTCGGTATTCGTGGATTCTGGCGTTATTCTGTTGTCCGCAGCTGGAACCGCCGCCGCTTCCGGTGACAATCACTCCAGAAATAAGCACCTAAGATTAACCATAAAAAAACCTCGCCAATGCGAGGTTTTTTTATAACGTATTTTGACGGGGTGCAGAAAAACACTGTCTGTTTGGAAGCCAGGTATTATCGATTACCCACTTTGCGTCATTGGCATCAATACTTTTTCGGCCTGATTCACAGAGCTACGCCAATATAAGCGCCAATTTACCGACATTTATTTTGCACTTAATACCTGCGCTGGCTGGAGTGCACTCGCCCTGCGAGCCGGATACCAGGTTGCCAGCAGGCTCAGCACAATGGCTGTCACCATCACGATCAGCACATCATGCCATCTCAGCTCTGTAGGCAGAAAATCCACAAAGTAAATATCCCCTGATAAAAACGGATGACCAATCAGTTTTTCCACAAAACGTGCTATCGAAGTCAGGTTCAGTGCAACCGAGGCCCCGAGAACAGCTCCGAGCAGGCTGCCAATCAGGCCAGACAGTAAGCCATGCCAGACAAAGATCATTTTAACCAGACGATCACTTGCGCCCATGGTTCGCAAAATAGCGATATCTGCCGCTCTGTCTTTCACCGCCATCATCAGTGTTGAAACAATATTAAAGCAGGCGACCCCAATCACCAGTACCATCACCAGATACATAATAGTACGCACCAGTTGGATATCACGATAAAGATAGCCATACTTCTGGGTCCAGCTTTTTAAGTAGACATACACAGGTAAGGTATATCCGACTTCTTTCACTATATTTGTGGCATCAAGCACCTTGTCCACATTGAGCGAAATACCTGAAACCCCGTCACCCATGGCAAGGTAATCCTGGGCATCTTGCAGAGGTACTAAAGCAAAGTTATGGTCAATCTGACCGCCCAGCGCCAGCACGCCGGCAACCTGCAGACGAATGCGCTTAGGGGCTTTGAGCTGATTTCCGCTATCACGGTTTGGCAACATCGCAGAGATCCAGTCACCCACCTGTATCCCGAGCAGATCCGCGACTCCCTGACCAAGAATAATGTATTTCTGACCCGCCTGAAAATCTCGCCACGCACCGTCTTTAACATAGCCAGGCAAGGCGCTGACCCGGGTTTCCTGAACAGGATCGACCCCTCTGACTTCAACCGCTTTAAGCTGCGTGCCTTTTTCAAGCAAGGCGGTAAATTGCACATAAGGCGCCGCCGCTTTGACTCTGGGGTGCTTTTCAACGGTTTCCAGAACAGGTTGCCAATCCGTAAATGGTGGTTTCACTGCTTCCAGTTCACCGTGGGGGATCACCGCCAGTACCCGGTTTTGCAACTCACGCTCAAAGCCATTCATTGCCGACAGGCCAATCACAATAACCGCCACGCCCACTGCGATCCCGAGAATGGAGGAGATTGAGATAAAAGAAACCAGTCGGTTCCGCTGCCGGGCCCGGCTAAAGCGGCTGCCGATAAAAAGAGACAGTGGTCGCATCAGGCCACCTCTAAGGCCGCCAACTGACCATCCTGCATATGCAGGCAACGATCAAGCTTGCCAGCCAGTTCATTATCATGCGTTACAACCAAAAAAGCGGTGCCGGATTCCTGATTCAGCTTGCGCATCAGATCGTAAATTTCCAGCGCGGTTTTGTGATCCAGGTTGCCTGTCGGCTCATCCGCCAGTACCAGGGCCGGCTTATTCACCAGTGCCCGGGCAATGGCGACCCGCTGACGCTCGCCGCCACTGAGTTCTGATGGCCTGTGGCTGGTTCTGTGGCTCAGCCCCACCTGAGCCAGAATCTGTCTGGCCTGTTCTTTGGCTGCCGCGGCGGATACACCGCCAATCATTAAGGGCATAGCGACATTTTCTTCCGCTGAGAAATCAGACAGTAAATGGTGAAACTGATAGACAAAACCTATGTCCTGATTGCGTACTCTGGCCTGTTTATTGGCACTCATGCCATTGAGTTTCTGGCCTTTGAAGTACACATCACCTGCCGTCGGCGCATCCAGCGCCCCCAGCAAATGCAGCAAAGTGCTTTTGCCCGATCCCGATGATCCCACAATCGCCACCAGTTCCCCGGCTTCTATTTGCAGGCTGATATCATTCAGTACCTGGGTTTCCAATTGGGCTTCACGGTACACCTTACTCAGATGCTGGCATACCAATAACGAATCACTCATAACGCAAGGCCTCAGCAGGACGGACAGCCGCCGCCCGATAAGAAGGGAAAAGGGTCGCCAGTAAACTCAGACAAATCGCCCCGATAATCACGATGGCAACCTGAAATGGCTTCACATCGACAGGTAACGAACCGCCTAAGCTCGCCAGATCAACGCCCAGCAGCGACAAAATACCATTAATATTCAACGCCAGCAGAGTGCCAAGTATGCCACCAGCCACAGCACCTATCACACCACTGCTGGCTCCCTGCACAATAAAGGTCAGCAATACCTGCTGACTGGTCATTCCCTGTGTTTTCAAAATAGCGACTTCGGCCTGCTTTTCCATCACCACCATGATCAGGGCCGAAATGATGTTAAAAGCCGCGACGCCAACCACCAGACCCAGCATCAGCCCCATCATGTTCTTTTCCATTTTCACCGCCTGAAACAGCTCACCGCGCTGATCCCGCCAGTCCGACCAACTGAAGCCATCGGGCAGATCAGACTGAGCAAGTTCTGTGACACTAAACGGATCATCCAGAAATAAACGCCAGCCGGTGAACGCGTCGGGTTTGTAGCGTAACAGACGTCCTGCATCTGCGATGTTGGTTAACACCAGCGATTTATCGACATCAGAACCGGTGAAATAGATGCCAGACACAATAAAATTGCGCTGACTGGGAATACGCCCCAGAGGGGTATAGACGCTGACGCTGGTCACCATCAGGCGGACTTTATCCCCGACTTTAACTCCGAGTTGCTGCGCCATGCCGTTACCGAGAATGACCCGGTAACTGCCCGGTGTCAGATCAGCAACCTGCCCTTGCACCATATGCGCAGCCAGCGGTTCATAGCCTTCAGGCTCTATGCCCAGCATGGCTCCGGCCGCCAGCGCACCTGCACTTTGCAACACGGCCTCAGCACGGGTTAACGGCACCGCCCGGTTGACCTGAGGTAAGGCAGACAGCGCAGCAGGCGGCGCATCAGGCTGGGTAAAAGGGCCATCCTGAGTAATCAGTGCCTGCGGCAACACACCCAGAATGCGGTCTTTGAGCTGCTGCTCAAAACCGTTCATCACAGAAATGACAATAACCAGCGCAAGCACACCTATGGTGATACCTGCGGTAGACATTGCAGAGACAAAGCGGCTGAAACGGTCACCCGAACGGCCTTTCAGATAGCGCAGCCCAATAAAAATAGGCAATGGATGAAACATCATTCAGTCTGGAACCATCCTGTTAACAGTGGTCGAAAGCATACCTGCTGCTGGCTGTGATTACCATGCAACTTGGTCAATCTCATGCAAAAAGAGTGGCTAAAAATCAACCTGTTGAGACCTCTAACTTGCCCGTTAGGCGATGCTAAGTGATAATCGAAGAATAGTTAACAAATCACGAGTGTGACATGAATCAGGACGAGTACTTTTCAGTCCATGCAGGGCTTACCATTAATGTTGAACCTTTAGGGGAACATGCTGTGCTGCCCGATGACGCCGAATTTCTGCGGGAAATTCCCCCTCTGTTTCGTGTTGCCAGTGAATGTAGCGAACTGGAAGGCAGTGCAGAAAAAATGCTGCAGCAGGATAAAAAGACAATGAACCGGCCACTGCTGGATTATCTGGCGGCGCAGAACAATAAGATAAATCTGCTGCTCTCATTTGTGCTTTCACAACAAGATGATCCAACCCTGCGTCATACCACGCAAACTTTCGGGGCCAGCCAGCTGACTTATCTGGCAGAGCGGCCGCTTGAGATTGGTTGTCAGGTTCGTCTTAAACTGTTTCTTGATAATCCTCCTGCAGCCGTGTATTGCTATGCCAGTGTCAGTGATTGTCAGGCCAATGAAGATAAGTTTGACATCACACTGCAGTACACCAGACTGCAGGAAGACGACAGGGATTTACTCATTCGTGCAGCTTTGCACATCCAACAAAAACTGCTGCGTCAACGTGCGCTGCAACGAAACGAAAGTCAATCATAGTCATGACAACACACACGCTATTTTCTCTTCCAATGCCGAACAAAGCTGGCGACAAGCGCTTTGTGGGAAATGTCTCCGGTGCCGCCTTGGCGGTTGCCATTGCCGAACTGACGAAAAGCCATACAGGCCCGGTGCTGGCTGTGGTGCCGGATACGCAGACGGCATTGCGTTTACAGCCTGAAATCAGCCAGTTCTCTCAGGCAGAGGTCAATATTTTCCCCGACTGGGAAACCCTGCCTTATGACAGTTTTTCGCCGCATCAGGACATCATTTCTGATCGCCTGGCCCGTTTATATCAACTGCCGACTCAGCAGGATGGTGTGCTGCTGGTTCCTGTCAGTACCTTGTTACAGCGCCTGACACCGCGCAGCTTTATTCACCAGCACGCTCTGCTGGTCAGCAAAGGGGATCGCCTGTCGCTGGAGAAGTTACGCCTGCAGCTTGAAGCCGCTGGTTACCGCCATGTCGATCAGGTAATGGAACACGGTGAGTACGCCAGCCGCGGCTCACTGCTTGATCTCTTCCCAATGGGAAACAATGAGCCCTTCCGGATTGATTTCTTTGATGACGAAGTGGATTCGATTCGTCAATTCGACCCTGAGTCGCAACTGTCGACCGGCGAGATCGACAATATTCACCTGCTGCCCGCGCACGAGTTTCCAACAGATGAAGTGGCCGTGGAAAACTTCCGCATGCGCTGGCGTGAGCAATTCGAAGCCCGCCGGGAGCCAGAGTCCATCTATCAGCAGGTCAGCAAGCGCACCTGGCCGGCAGGGATTGAATACTGGCAGCCGCTGTTTTTCGACAATACAGATACTTTGTTTGATTATCTGCCAGATAACACGCTGTTACTGACCATAGGCGATCTGGACAACGCAGCGGAACATTTTCTGCACGATGCCGAATACCGTTTTCAGGAGCGCCGTGTCGACCCGCTGCGCCCGCTTCTCGAACCTAAAGCCCTGTGGCTGACAACCGCAGAAATGTTCAGCGGATTTAAAACTCTGCCGCAAGTCAAACTGAACAAAGCCCTGGAAGAAGACAAAGCCGGCCGGTTCAACCCGGCCATTTCGCCTGTGCCGGCGCTGACCATCAATCATCAGTTGAAAGAGCCCTTATCGGCACTGCGTCAGTTTCAGGAAAGCTTCACCGGAAAAATCATCTTTTCCGTTGCCAGTGAAGGCCGCCGCGAAGCCTTGCTGGACTTGCTTGCCCGGATAAAACTGCGCCCTATGGTCTGTCACAGCCTTGAAGAGGCCATGGCAGCCGCCAGTCAGTACACTCTGGTGATTGGGGCCGCAGAACAGGGTTTTATCCTCGATGAACCGGCTCTGGCTTTCATCTGTGAAAGTGATCTGCTGGGTGAGCGTGTTATTCAGCGCCGTCGCCGTGAGGACAAGCGCACTGTCAGCTCAGATACCATTATCCGAAATCTGGCAGAGCTGAAAATTGGCCAGCCTGTGGTCCACCTTAACCATGGCATAGGCCGTTATCAGGGCTTGCAGACCCTCGAAGCCGGCGGCATTACCACTGAGTACGTCACCCTGGAATATCAGGGCGGGGCGAAACTCTATGTCCCCGTGGCATCCCTGCACCTTATCAGCCGCTATTCGGGCGGGGCAGAAGAAGCCGCCCCTATCCATAAACTGGGCAGTGAAAGCTGGCAAAAAGCCCGCAACAAAGCGGCAGAAAAAGTCCGTGATGTGGCGGCAGAGCTTCTGGATGTTTACGCCAAGCGTGAGCTGAAACCAGGTTTCAAATTTAAACTCGACCGCGAAGCCTATGCCGATTTCTGTACCGGATTCCCGTTCGAAGAAACTCACGATCAGGCTATGGCCATCAATGCCGTGCTGTCGGATATGTGCCAGGCCAAAGCCATGGATCGCCTGGTGTGTGGTGATGTCGGTTTCGGTAAAACCGAAGTCGCAATGCGTGCAGCCTTTGTGGCAGTCGATAACAGCAAGCAAGTCACAGTGCTGGTACCAACCACTTTGCTCGCACAGCAGCATTTTGAAAATTTCCGCGACCGCTTTGCCAACACCCCGGTACGTGTGGAAGTGCTGTCCCGTTTCAAAACAGCAAAAGAACAAAAAGTGATTATGGAAGATGTCGCTAAGGGAAAAATTGATATCCTGATCGGCACGCACAAGCTGCTCAACGCCGAAGTGAAGTATCAGGATCTCGGCCTGCTGATTGTCGATGAGGAGCACCGCTTCGGCGTCCGCCAGAAAGAAAAACTGAAATCGCTGCGCGCAGACGTCGACATTCTCACGCTCACCGCTACCCCGATTCCGCGTACGCTGAATATGGCAATGAGCGGCATGCGCGATCTGTCTATTATCGCGACCCCGCCTGCCCGGCGTCTGGCGATCAAAACCTTCGTTCGCGAGCGTGAAGACCTGATCATCCGTGAAGCCGTATTGCGTGAAATTATGCGCGGCGGGCAAGTGTATTTCCTGCACAACGACGTAGAAAGCATCG
Source organism: Photobacterium sp. WH77 (assembly GCF_022014395.1). NCBI lineage: Bacteria > Pseudomonadati > Pseudomonadota > Gammaproteobacteria > Vibrionales > Vibrionaceae > Photobacterium > Photobacterium sp. WH77. The sequence continues at coordinate 76,773 of NZ_JAKLTE010000019.1, forward strand.
AAAAAACGGCGCAGGATCTGGCCGTTCTGATTCCTGAAGCGCGTATTACTACTGCCCATGGGCAGATGCGCGAACGTGAGCTGGAAAGAGTCATGAGCGACTTTTACCATCAGCGTTTTAACCTGCTGGTCTGCACGACTATCATAGAAACCGGAATTGACGTCCCGACAGCAAACACCATAGTTATCAACCGGGCTGACCATCTTGGTCTGGCCCAGTTACATCAACTGCGTGGTCGCGTTGGCCGTTCGCACCACCAGGCCTATGCGTATCTGCTGACCCCGCATCCCAAGCGTATGACCAAAGACGCCGTGAAGCGCCTGGAGGCCATCGCGTCACTGGAAGATCTGGGCGCAGGCTTTACACTGGCGACACACGATCTCGAAATACGCGGCGCCGGCGAACTGCTGGGCGATGAACAATCGGGCCAGATCCAGTCGGTTGGTTTTACGCTGTTCATGGAAATGCTGGAACAGGCAGTAGAAGCACTCAAAGCCGGCAAAGAGCCGTCGTTGGATGACCTGCTGCGCGAGCAGACTGAAGTTGAACTGCGATTACCGGCGCTGCTGCCGGAAGATTACATCCCGGATATCAATACGCGACTGTCCCTGTATAAACGTATTGCCAGTGCCGGCAATGAAGACACCCTTGACGAGTTAAAAGTGGAGCTGATTGACCGCTTTGGCCTGTTGCCGGATGCCGCTGCGAACCTGTTAACGCTCAATAAGCTGAAGCTGAAAGCAGCAAATCTGGGACTTCGTCGCATAGAAGCCGGAGAGAAAGGCGGTTATTTCGAATTTACTGAAAATGCTGCCATTGACCCCGGTTTCCTGGTCGGTCTGTTACAATCACAGCCACAGCGATTCAGAATGGATGGTCCAACCAAGCTGAAGGTCACGGCAACACTGACGGACCGCCGTGAGCGCATCAAGTATGTTGACGGCTTCCTAACACAATTAGCTGAAAACACCCTATAATGGCTGCATACCAGTGCGGAGTATAACCTTGAAAAATCTGATTTATTTGCTGCTGCTTGCCATCAGCCTGCCAAGTTTCGCAGCACGACAATTTGACATTGAAGTCATTATCTTCAAGCGAAATATTGATCCGGGGCAAACGGCTGAATCCTGGCCGGATCAGGCAGAGCCTCTGAATTACAGTGGCACAGTGCGATTGAACAATATGGCGCAACTGGCAAACAGAGGCATTACGCCTATGCCGGCAAGCCGATTTAAGCTGAGCGAACAGTATCAGCGCCTGAAGAGTCATGCCGGTTTCGCCCCACTTGCTCACTTTGGCTGGCGGCAAGGTGATCTCAGCAAAGCACAGGCACCGACTTTTCACTTAACCGCTGGCCGGGATTTCTCAGGTCAGTTTCTGCAAGACGGCACCTCTAAAGCCGAAGCTGCGCGCCATGGCCTGAACAGCAGCGAAATGACAGCACCGCCCAGCTTTGATCTTGCTTCCGGTGAAGTCACGCAAGCAGAGCCTTCTCCGGCAGCGAGTAAGCCGCTGTATGAGCTTGAAGGGAAAATTCAGGTCTATGTGAATCACTTTCTTTTCACCAATACCCAGTTGGATTTACGTGAGCCTGGCCGCCGTGAAGTGGTTGTCGGCACCGAGCCATTAGACAGTCTGGATCCAAACCAGAGCGGCACGGTTCAGTACGGACAGCTGCAGGAAGTGAAAAAGAAAATAGAGGTTGAAGAATTCCTCAAAGCATTCCGCTTTGACCAGCAGCGTAAAATGCGAAGCGGTGAAACCCATTACCTTGATCACCCGCTGATGGGAATGGTAGTACAAATCCGCCGCCTTGATTCAGAATAACAGCTTTTGCGAGGGGCCATCCGGCCCCTTTTTCCGTTTACTGTCTGCAGGAATCACCGATGAAGCTGGACTTCATACTCACCACTCCCCGCCTTTACCTGCGCCCCTACAAAATTGCGGATGTTGACGACAACCTGTCCGCAGTGCTGGAATCGCAGCCGGATTTAAAGCCCTGGGTCGAGTGGTGTCATGATGGCTATGACCAACAGGATGCACACGCCTGGCTGTCGGCTTCTCAGATGAACTGGAAAATCGACAATGGCTACGAACTGGCAATTTTTACCCGCCGTGACGACAAATTTTTAGGTACTGTGTGTCTGAATAATCTGTCTCAGCTGACCAATTCTGCTGAATTGGGTTACTGGATACGAAGCAGTTGCCATCGTCAGGGGTATGCGACAGAAGCGATTGTCGCTCTGGCGCGTTTTGCGTTTGATACGCTGGCACTGACCCGGCTGGAAATCGTGGTACACATCACCAATACACCCAGCCAGAAAACAGCTGAACGCACAGGCGCCCTGTTCGAATCTCTGAGCCGGAACCGGATTTACACACATGGCAAAGCTTGCGATGGCATGGTCTACTCACTGATCCCGCAGGACTTGGCACCTAAACGCAACCGGATAGGCTAAGATAGCCACATAACCTTGGGTTACTTGGCTATATTCATCAAAGACAATACAAAAAAGGTAGGAATATCAGTGTTTAAAATTATTCTCGCGATCATTATCATCGGCTTGGTGATTTTCTTCTTTCAACGCAGCCAGAACAATAAGCAGCTGGCAGTTCAAAATGCAGAAGAAGGCCAAGCCTTCCTTGAAGCCAATAAAAACCAGGATGGGGTTAAAACCACAGCCTCAGGCTTGCAATATACTGTGCTGAAATCAGGCACGGGAACGGAGCACCCCAAGGCATCGGACAAGGTGACTGTCCACTACCACGGTACCCTGATTGACGGCACTGTGTTTGATAGCTCTGTTGAGCGCGGTGAGCCGATCGCTTTCAACCTCAATCAGGTGATCAAAGGCTGGACAGAAGGACTTCAGCTGATGGTTGAAGGGGAAAAAGTACGTTTATTTATCCCGGCTGAACTGGCGTATGGTAACCGCTCTATGGGTAAAATCGGTCCCGGATCTGTGCTGATTTTCGATGTCGAATTATTAAAAATCAATTGATAGCCAAACCATCACCACCGCCCGTGACAGGTGCGGTTAGAGATAACAAAAAACCGCCGTTTCAGGCGGTTTTTTGTATGAGTGCCAGCTCCAAGTGTCTGACACAATAGTTTTAGTGTAGCTTGAGGTTGGGACGCAGCACGCGGTTAATTCGTCCAACCAGCATCATCAGGCTGGTCTTGAAGAAACCGTGCAGCGCAATATGGTGCATCCGGTACAACGAAATATACATCACGCGGGCAATACGGCCCTCAATCATCATCGACCCTTTGGTCAGGTTACCCATCAGGCTCCCGACGGTAGAAAAACGACTCAGGGAAACCAGCGAACCATGATCCACAAAGACATAAGGCTTCTGCGCACGATCTGTCAGCTTAGCGACGATATTTGAAAAGCAGCGGCTGGCCATCTGATGAGCCGACTGTGCCCGAGGCGGAACCAGAGTACCGTCCTTCTGCGTACAGGCAGCCAGATCCCCAATCACATAAATATCATCGTCACGGGTGGTCTGTAGCGTGTCTTTCACCACCAGCTGGTTAATACGGTTCGTTTCCAGTCCCGCAATGTCTTTGATAAAATCCGGGGCTTTAATACCCGCTGCCCAAACCATCAGTTTGGCCGGAATATGCTGACCGTCTTTGGTTATCAGGCCGGTTTCATCCGCTTTAACCACCATGGTTGCCGTGTGTACTTTTACGCCCAGCTTAGTCAGCTCGGTATGCGCAGCAGCTGAAATGCGAGGCGGCAACGCAGGCAAAATACGCTCACCGGCTTCAATCAGGTTGACGTTCAGTCGGGAACTGTCCAGATCACCAAAGCCGTACAAACGCAGCTCTTTCACGGCATTATGCAGCTCCGCGGACAATTCCACTCCGGTAGCACCCGCACCGACAATAGCGATATCAACCGTTTTCTGCTCTTTGTGTGCATGCAGCTTCAGAAACTGGTTATTCATTTCAGTTCTGAATTTATGTGCCTGCGCCGGACTGTCCAGGAAAATACAATGCTCTCGCACCCCGGGTGTATTGAAGTCATTACATTTCGAGCCGATAGCCAGAACCAGAATATCGTATTCAATCTCGCGCTCGGGGATCAGCAGTTCATCGTGCTCATCGTAAAGCGGATGCAATGTGATGCTTTTGCGATCGCGGTCTATGTCTTTCAGCGCACCCAATTGGAAATCGAAATGATGATTTTTGGCATGCGCACGGTAGCTCAATGCGTCAACGCCCTCATCCAGCGAGCCGGTCGCCACTTCATGTAACAGTGGTTTCCACAGATGACTGCTGTTTTTGTCTACCAGGGTAACGTTTGCCTTTCGTTTACGGCCTAAGGTGCGCCCTAGTTTGGTGGCCAATTCCAGGCCCCCGGCACCGCCTCCAACTACGATGATTCTCGTCACAGTCTTTTTCCTCTAGTTTTTATAAATCTTGCACAAACCGGCAGGGACATTGCCCTGCCAGGTAAAAATTCTGACTGACGTAGAGTTGGGCAGAGGATCGTTTCAATCCGTCTGCGGAGGGAGAGGCATATACTCAATTGGTTGCTTTAAATTGCTTTATTGCTTGCAAGTGCTGGGAGATTTTCTTGAATTTATGCGTTTGTGTATCGTCCCAGATCACTTGGTAATATGCGTCCAATGTTCTATTTATGGATCGATTATCTAACACTTCATCATTAGTTGAAAGTATACAGAGGCACTTCCCGATATTTTTTTCTCTGAAATCAGACACGCATTTTGTTGCTATATCTTCGTACTCTTCCGGCCGGTCTATTTTCTTCTGCATATTTGTTTCAGGATGTAAATTTGGGTTAATGATTACTTGCTTGATACCACAGAGAAAGCCGATACGCTCAGCCCAGTAACCCCCCAGCCCTACGCCACATATCAACGGATGTGCATCATCGCTGGCAGCAATGAGTTTATCCACTTCTTTAAGCAAATGTTGCATATCGTGTTTGGGATGAAGTGTACTATAAGTCACTGCGCGAACATCGGGATCGATAAATTGCAGCTGAAGCACTTTTTCGTGATTGCCAGGGCTGGTGGAATCAAAACCATGCAGATAAATGATCATAGTGAAGCGACTCCTGAAAAATGTCCGTATTGAGGTTAATAACTATACGGCATTTACCATTAACCACAAATTTAAAGAGGTTAATCAGGTCATTGATAATGATTACTGTTGGATCAAGACGGCGATTTCTTTGCGCGTGTCAGTTAATTTATTCATCAGGTACTGGCGCTGAGAAGAAGACAAACTCTGATTCAGCTGCGCCATTAAGGCAAATCGGCGCTGAAGGTATTGGTCTAATTGAGACTGTACCGGCGCATAGCGAAGACCGACAACATCTCTTAATAACCTCTCGAGCCTGGCATCAAATTCCGGACGGTGACGCTGCGACAATAGCGCCTGCCATTGCTGATAAAGCCCGCGACGCGCAGAAAAAAAGACCGGCTCAATATCCAACTGGTACTTTGCCAGTTCTTCAATAATGGTTTGTTGCTCTTCCGTCAGTGAACCAATCCATTCCTTGCTGAATTTCTCAAATCTGGTGGTATAGCGCTGAAGTTTCTCTTCCTGGCTTAACTTATCTCTTTTGACCCGAAGTTCATCCAGTTCCTTATTGATCTTACTGTTAATCTGATCAATCTGGATATTACTCAGGTATCGCAGCAGGTTTGCCGCCGGAGGGGTAAAAACTGAAGCACTCTGCTCTGCCAGTGCCGTAAAGCTATAGTGGTAACTTCTTATTTGCTCTGAAGTCAGCGGACGTTGCAGCTCCTGCTGAAATTCAAGAATATGCTGATGCAGTTTTGGCAATTCCTGACGACGGTGCACAGCCTGAGCCTGTAACAGCTCGCTTTCAAACCGGGATGCCTGCACCGGGGTCAGGCTGACATAATCATCCAGATACCAGGGAACCCAATAGTTCATCGTGTTATAGGCAAGGCGGGCGGCACACCCCGAGAGAAAAGCCAATACACACAGCAACAGTAACGGACGATACCAACGAGCACAGGCTAGACTCACGCGTACTTCCTCCAGAAACTGTCTGACAGGTTTACCCGGCGATAGCAATCAGGCAACAGCCAATTTCGCTAACAATGCTTTTGCCTCAATACGATAGGTGTCATCCTGCCACAAATGTGCGCCAGCATAATACCAAAGCATAGCCAAGAAATCGCACCAGGGTAGCCACTGCTGCACAGCTTCTGAGACAAGCTCCGGGTCACCCCCCTGATAACGGCAGTAGTGCTGCGCAGCCGTTACAACTTCAAGCTGGTTGGCCTGAACCGTGAGCGCCAGATCCAGCATAGGGTCACCGGCCGCCGCATACTCCCAGTCAATCACGGCCAACTCTCCGCCCGGACGTTGAATGAGATTGTAAAATCCCAGATCATGATGGCAACAGGTGTCTGGAAACCCACTTTGAGGAATATGGCTGAAATAATGTGCGCATACTGATGCCAGTTCTTCCCCGTTATCCTCCGGTGAGATGGCAGCAAGATACTGTTCAGCCCGCTGACGTACGGCTAAACGCCAGCCAGGCAAAGGTAACCGGTGAATCTTGGCCTGCAAAGCCATCATCACGGCTGGCGATGGGGAATGAGTACAAACCTCTCCGGCTATCCACTCCACAAGTATACCGGCTGGCGTTTCTGCAATTGGATGCGGGGCAAACGGGCAAGGCTGAATCGCTGACAACAGCTGATATTCTTGCTGACGGTCAACGCCAAATGCCTGGCTGGCCGGGCTGACAGGACGCCAGACCGCGTGTGAATCAGAAGAGGTAGAGGAGTGCAGAACAAGCTGCCAGCATCGGTTACTGAGCCCGCCCCCCAAAGGGCGGGCATTCAGCACATCGAAACCAGCAATGCGGGAGAATGGCCATGCTTCCGGCTGAATAAACGATGAGTCAGGCACTTACCAGCCCAGCAAGCGTTTGGCTTCCTGCTTACGGATTTCAGTTTCATCCGCCCACTCAATCAAGCCGGTTTCCAGATCCATCAGGCGCATAGTCATTTTATAATACACGTCTTTATCGCTGCCTGATTGCTTCACGATACTGGCAAGGTTGCCGTACATCATATATTCCGCGCCAACCATCTTGCCAAACTGAATCGCCGTACTTTGATTAACCAGTTCATCGTTATTCTGGAAGTTCAGTTGCTTACGAACAGCTTCTACACGCGTCATATCGACAAAACGGAACTTACCTGAGTTGAGCATTCGCGTGCTGATTGAATCGGTAATAGATTCTGTATCGATGTGCTCGCTGGTTTTATTTTTGATGCTGTCCACCACTATGATAGGACGCTTACCGGCAGTAATCGCGCCCACTGAGCCCGATGCCAGCATGCTGTCTGTCATGTTTTCCGCAATCTTTTGCAGGTCTGTCGAGCCGAATTCAGAAGTCGTGGTTTCTACCCCCTGAGCATCTCCATAAGTTACCTGTTTTGCACAACCCCCCATCAGGGCAGCAATTCCCACTAAAGCTATGACGCGTTTTTTCATTTCTAACCCTTAATCGGTTTTTATCATTCTTGGAATAATGAGGTGATTACAATCAGCCCACTAAACTTGCTTACCATGTACTGGTCGCTTCACGGATATAAATACGGTAATTGGTGACATCCGCACTCTTCGCCATGGCTTTGATTGTCATTGTGTCTTTACCATGCAGTACGAACTGCCGCCATGGGCTTTCGCTACCGCTGACTTCCAAGCCTTTGGCATCGTACCAGTAAAAACGGTACTGCAGCTTAATATCAGTATCTGACTTGCTGTTTACCGGCACACCGGCCTGAAGCAAGCCATTCTGACGTGAGACAATGGCTTTTTCTATCCCAATCTGGTTGGCCAGATAAGGGTTAGCAATAACCACATACTGGTTACTGCTATCAATACTGATACCAGAGGTTGTGGTATCCGCACAGGCTGCCATCATCACAGTTAACAGTATTACTGCAAAATATTTCATTAGTTTCCTCCTAATAACACCGACCAGCCACTCATTGACTGACCCTGTCGGGAAATCCAGACCATAGTGGTACGGCCTGATTTAACCTCAGCATCCACCGACCTGCCCTGCCATTGAATTTGATGGCTGCCGGGAGGCAAGTCTTCCTGGTACAAAGCAACCCGAGCAGGCAGAGTTTGCCAGCTTCTTGTATCCGGTTGCTCTGTTAATGTATTGAATATATTAGCCAAAACATTACCGACTTCATCACCGTTTCGCGCCGCCGACTGTCTGACCTGCTCTTTGGCAATCACTCGCAGGCTTTGGCGCAATACCCGCACTGGCAGCGTTTCGCTCAGGCTCTGTTTCACCATTTGGTCAACATTAACCAAAGGCGGCGCAGCCAGTAACCGATTGTTAAGACTGAGTTTACCCGGCAATACTGCCGGACGCGGCGGGTAATGAGGCAATGCCAGATTGTAAAGCACACTCTGACCCTGGCTGTCATAGAGCCAAAGCGGCAAACGCCAGCCTTCGGGAGCCTGTACCACGCCCTGTTCATCTAAAATAATCAGGCGACCAGTTCCTGACTGAGGTGATTGCCAGGGGCCATACTTTTTGGCCAACAGCTGCTGATCATCTTTCATGCTCAACCGCTCAGCCAGTCTTTGCACCGCCTCTGCCACATAGGGATTATCGGGAGCAACCGCTAACGCCCGTTTGAAATCGATATAGGCATCATTCAGATTACCGTCCGCTTCATACAGCATGCCTGACAAATAGAATAAATAGCCGTTCTGCACCGCTGCCAGTGTCTGCCCGGCATTCGGGTAACGCGCGAGCACTGAACCGATATTGTCTGTCAGCCCCTCTTTTTGCAGCTGATTTTCTGCCGAGGCTAACTCAGATTCACGCTGCTGTCTGGCCGCTTCCTGAACCTGATTCGCTCTGCGCATTTCAACCAGCGCGCCATTCAGGTCCCGATTATGAATGTAGTTCAGCGCAAGATATAAATGCAAAAATCCCAGTTCATAATCAGAGGCTTGGTAGCTGATCATATTGTCATTGGTGAACAATGATCCAGCCTGGTTCAACCCTTCAGACACCTGAATCCGGGCTGCATCTTGCTGCTCTTTAACCGCGTTGTCCGATTTCTGCAATGCTGCAAAGCTGGCGGTGTAATCGCCGGTCAGCAACGTCAGCCTGCCCCGCTCCATGCCGTCGAGAATCGCCCCAGCCGGCTCATCAGGCAGACTGTCTAATGCGCCCTGAATCTGGCCTTGATACAAAGCGTGTCTGCTCGATTTTGTGCTGGCGCTGTAATGGCTGAACAGGCTGTGCCCGGATAAATTGGCACAGCCTGAGAGAATAAAAGCGCAAAAAAAGACAAGAGTTTTGTGCCGGAAATGTTTTTTCATTCGATCCTGTTTGTCATCTGGCTGCCCACAAATCTCTGCGGAAAGCAGGCCATGAAGATTCGCCAGTCTTAACCAACCAGCATCGGGCCGAGCGGTCGTCCACCCAACAGGTGCATATGAATGTGGTACACTTCCTGCCCACCGTGAAGATTACAGTTCACAATCAAGCGATAACCGTCTTCCGCAATACCTTCCGCTTCTGCGAGTTTGCGGGCCACGGTAAACAAACGCCCCATCATCGCTTCATCTTCCGCTTCAACATGGTTAACCGTTGGAACCAGCTTGTTAGGAATGATCAGGATATGGCTTGGAGCTCGGGGGTTAATATCGCGAAATGCAGTGACCAGATCATCCTGATACACCACATCAGCCGGGATTTCCTTACGGATTATTTTGCTGAAGATAGTTTCTTCTGCCATGACTTTCTCCATCTTTTGATTTCTACCATTGCCGAGTATGCGTGAGTCGCGTAATCAGAGCAATATTGAACGTCGTTTTAAACCAATTTTCCTGCGATTATTTCACTGCAAAATCTTCATTTTGTTACACCTGCCAAAGTATGTGCAGAGAGTATCCGGTTATCCTCATCAAACTCCTGCCTAGCAAATTACGGTGATATTTTGATGACACGGTCACGGCTTGAGGCACACTTATTTTACGTCGTGAAGCAAACGATGTATGAGTAACAAAATAATAACACTCAAAATAAAAACCACACTGGTAAGCAAGGAAATGCTCGGGCTGTGTCCGGCCTGGGGTGTTTTAGGGACGATAGTGCAATGAAAAAACAGACTTCTGTCATCCGGCGTATGTACGCAGGTTTCGCCGTGATGATCGGCCTCTTCGCAACCACCAGCACACTAACGCTGATGGAAACCAAAACTATCTATGGGCAATTAGAGTCGGTGAACACCGAATCCGTTCCGTTAGTCACCATTTCCAGTCAGGCCAACGTGGAACTACTGGTCGCCGACAAAGTGTTTAAAGATTTTCTGACCACCAATGATCAAAACCGAATGCAGCAGTATGAAAGTCAGTTTACTGAATCTTACGATCATTTCAGCCAAACGCTGACAACCCTTGTCGATACCGCGAAAGACTACCCTTCGCTGAGCAGCCAGCTGGAAGCCTTGACAGCATTAGAAGGCAGATACTTTACCCAGGCCCAGGTTGCCATGAGCAACTACCGTGATCAGTTAGCCGCCAATGAAGCTCGTCAGCAATCCATCCGCCGCTTTCAGCAGTTGCATCGCGACCTCAATGTGCGGATGAAAGATGTGATTGCCGATCGCAGCCGGGTGTCTGAGCTGATGCTGGCAAAAAGTTACTTCGACAAACTCAGCCAGACAGAAGCCATTACATCTGATGCTCTGGCATCCAGTGATGTTGAAAAAATTAATGAAGCGATAAAAAACAATAAGCGCCTGGTTAACCATCTCAGCAATTCTTACCGCACACTAACCTCGATGATCCCCGATCTCAAGCGGACTTTTGACTCGTCGATTGACCAATACAATCAGGACATAGGTCAGTCAGGTGGTGTGCTGGATGTGCATTTTAACTATATTCAGGCCCAGGAACGCCTCTATACCAGTATCAGTAATCTGGCGGCAGAAATTAACAATGCTAACTCTTTGCTTGAAAGCTTCCGCAGCCAGGCAAGAGATGACATGAATATGGCCATCGCTCAGGCAGGTGAGTCTTACCAGACGGGCGTCCGAAATACCGTTCTGCTAGGCAGTCTGGCCGCGTTTCTGGCCGTTGTTATCGGCTGGTTCCTGGCACGTAATGTCAGACAACCGCTGGCTTCCACGCTGACCACACTGGAAGCACTGACAGCAGGCGATATGACAAAGCGCATTACTGACAACAAATACGCTGAGTTCGGTCAACTGAGCCATCACATCAATACGCTGGCTGACCATCTGCAGCAATTGCTGAGCCAGTTGAGCGATGCCTCTGCCGAGTTGACTGAAGTCGCCACCCAGAACCAGACCACCACAGCTGACGCCAAAGATCGTCTGAACGAACAACGCCAGCAAACCGCGTCCGTAGCAACAGCAATGACAGAGATGGAGCATTCTGTGGCTCAAGTGACCCAAAGTGCTCAGCACACTCTCGATAAAGTGAAAAATGTCGAGTCGGCCGCGGCAACGGGCCGTGGAGTCATGGGCCGTAATATTTCCACCACCCATCAACTGTCTGAGCAATTGGATCAGTCGGTGCAGGCGGTGAACCAGCTTCAGCAAATGAGCAGTAATATCGGCAGTATCCTGGATGTGATTCGCACTATTGCCGATCAGACTAACCTGCTGGCACTGAATGCGGCTATTGAGGCCGCACGCGCCGGTGAGCAAGGGCGGGGGTTTGCGGTGGTTGCTGATGAAGTGCGCATTCTTGCTCAGCGAACTACCGCCTCAACGGGCGAGATTGAATCTATGATTCAAGAGCTGCAATCCAGCTCGAGCCAGGCTGTTCAGGTGATTGAGAGCTGCGTTAACGAAATGGAAGACAGCGTCAACCAGACGTCAGAAGCCAGCAGCGCGATGGAAGAAATTGAAGCCATCATTATTGAAATCAGCGATATGAGCAGCCAGATAGTACAAGCCACCGAAGAACAACGCAGCACCACTGCCAGTATTGCCCGTAGCCTGGAAGACATCAGCGAAATTGCCGATGCCAACCTTGCGGCGATGGAAAGCGTCACCAGTGCCAGCCTGAAATTGGATCTCCAGGCCAAAGAGCAAAACGCCCTGGTTCAGCGATTTACCCTCTGATCAAAACAATAACACTCAATAGGCCAGAACGAGTTTCTGGCCTTAATCATAGTGTCTGTCCCGCCAACACCCTTTTCGTCATAACCGTGTCTGTCCCGTCATAGCCAGCGACAAGCTCAGTTACTGATACTTTTATCTGCTTCGCAATTGCGGCAGATTGGTTTACTATGCGCCACCCAAAAATTTCAGCTCAGTCTACCAGGCAACTATGTCCGCCAACGCCCTTTACACAGACCTTTCAGGCTATTACGACTTAATGTGTGTCGATATCGATTACCAGGCCCAAAGCCACTGTATTCGTCGGCTCCATCAATTGTTCGGTAACAACGGAAATACCCATCTTGATCTGGCCTGCGGGACAGGGCCGCATGTTCGTCATTTCATTGATTATGGCTATCAGAGCAGCGGACTGGATATCAATCAGCCGATGCTGGATATTGCCTCCACGCGTTGCCCGGAAGCACAGTTCACTTTGCAAAACATGAGTGATTTCAACATTACGTCCCCAGTCGACTTGATCACCTGTTTCCTGTATTCCATCCATTACAGCGATGGTATTGAAAAATTGAAAGACTGTATCGCCAGCGTGCACAGTGCATTAGGCGATCAGGGGATGTTCTGCTTTAACGTGGTCGACAAAGATAAAATCAATAACGATTTATTTGTCAGGCACACTGCCCAACACGACGGCAGCCAGTTCACTTTCCACTCGGGCTGGCATTATTGTGGCGACGGCGAAAAACAGTCGTTAAAGCTCAGCATCGAAAGAAGCACGGCTGAAGAAACCCATCAATGGCATGACGAACACCCCATGGTTGCTGTCACTATCAATGAATTAAAAGACATACTGCAGCCCTACTTTGAAGTTCATGTCTTTGAGCATGACTACGAGAAAATCATCCCTTGGGATAACAGATCAGGCAATGCCCTTTTCGCTTGTGTGAAAATCTGACTCTGACGGGCATCATTCACGTTAATTGAGAGTGATGTTCATTTGATTGGCTTATCGGAGGCAGTTGCTATAAAGCTGCTCCGTTACCCCAGAGGCCAACTTTGGTGTCCAAAACCCATATTGGCCTCGCTTTAAAGGCGTCTATTTGCCTCGATCTATACTGTATCCAACTGCCGTAGGCGCTTTGGATATACAGACGCTGTGCTTCTGAACCGTGATTGATCCCCAACAATCACACTAAATCTGCTCTTTCATCCCGACATTCGTACGAGCCCATTTCGAATTCCCGGCAAATCCAAGGCCGGTTTTCATAGATGGTACACATAAAAGTTTCCCGGTTTAGCGCCGAACACCAACCATCAGCCAGACGTAACATGGTTTCACCGCCCCATTCATCAGTGGCAATGTGTTGTTCTGGAACGCCAGTGTCAGTAATGATCATGACTTCTAAGCGGCAACAGCAAGCCTGACAAGTAGAGCAAGAAACCTCAGGGACAGCGATGTTTTTTATTGGAATGGTCATGAATGTCTTCAGCAAATACAGTGACGACATAGTACGCTAATTCGCACGGATTTACCGAAATAGATGACCAGCCAACATTGAGGACCACTTGGGGATATACCGGGACAGACAGGTCAACAGTCGTACAAGGACAGACATACCATGCTTGCAAGGACAGACATACCATGCTTGCAAGGACAGACAGGTGAAGAAAAAAACAACTTCATCAATTTCATAAGATTCTGACCCAGATCCCCACTTCGTGATTTGCTCCTTTTTCCGGCCAGCACAGACGCATACTGTATGTTTATCCAGTTCAATTATTGTGACTCCCAATGACGACAGCACGCAGCCAACTTATCAGTATAGAAGCTACGCCT